>JABHUV010000076.1 GCA_018658605.1 Planctomycetaceae bacterium
CTAAATCATTTAAAGCCGTGGCTGCCCTTAGACGCGATTGTGCTTCGTCCCGTGTGGCACCGTTTTCATCTGCCAAGAAGGAAGTGTAGGGTGTGAGAACTCCATGGCGTCGAGAAAGCATCACCAGTTCAGCCAGTAATTCATCGTTACGACCTTCGAGGTCAATTTTGTCGATAATCTCACCAATACGTCGCACTGCCCACAACTTTTCTACAAACGATTGATTACTACTGATAGATTTGTGTTCAAGTTTTGCTGGAAATTCAAACCGTTGTACCTCACCATTCACTCGACCGCTCAAAACAACCTTGGCATTACCTGCATGTTTATAACGACCTACTAAAACTAGTTGATCGCCCGCAAATAGATCATATAAGCTATGTGGATAAACTCGATTTACCACACTGCCCTGTGCAATCTTTACGCCGTCAACTTCCACTTGCAACTTAACGTCTGTCAGCACGGGTGAAGCGATTCGAGTATAGAATTCAGCAACTTTGGTTTCGATGTCTTCATCCGGACGCACATAGACGGATTGTCCATACCCCGTTCGAGCTAACTTATCCAACAGCAAGCTGTTGACATCGTAGCCAACACCGAAGCAACACACTCGAGCGCGAACCGAGTTGGACTTGGCAGCCTTGTCGACAATACGAGCAACATTTGTTTCACCAACGGTCGGAATGCCATCGGTTAAAAATACAACATAATTTGGTGTTTCATCATCCTGCAACATGTCTAACGCTGCATTCAAAGCACCATCAATATTCGTACTACCGCCTGCGAAAATGCCCTCAACAAAACCCAACGCTTTATCTCGCGAAGATCTACTGTGACGTTGTAATTCAGGCGCAAACGTTTCAATTTCAGAGTCGTAGGCCACAATATTAAACAGATCACCGTCATTTAGATTATTGATGACAAACCGTAACGCTTCCTTAGCTTGATCTATTTTACGTCCCGTCATGCTTCCGCTACGGTCCACGACAAACACAACGTTCTTGGAAATGTTCTCTCGCTGCTGCGCTTGAATGTCTGGCGAAATCAGCATCATGAAATAACCATCTTCATCCACATCCGGCCGGTAACTCAACACGCTCGTTCCAATCGATTGTTTACCAACGTCATAGAACAAACGGAAATCCGAATTGGGGACTACATTTTTCTGTTCATAGCTAATTCGAGCTATCTTTGCCGATGGCTTTTTTATAGCAAACGAATGCGTAGGACTGTAGACACTCTTGATGGCCAGTGGCGACGTAATAGACAACTGTAGAGACAACTGTTCGATCGGTTTTGTGGTGTGGCGAGCAATTCGCAGTGGGAACAACCATTCCGTCATTCCCTGAAACTGACGGCAAACTTGGGAATACCGAATTGTGACTTTGCGAGTTTCACCAGGTGGGATCGGAAAGACGCTCGTCTTGAACATCCCAGAACCCATCCATTCCAACAACGCCGGATCTTGGTTCCGACGAACATAACCTTCGAAAATACGCCGCGCTTCATCGCGATCAATTAACTTGGCCTCATATTCTTTATTGCCTACAAGCAATGTCAATCGATCAATCGCTCCATCATATGGAAGCGGAAAAACAAAACTCGCTTCGATCGTGCGTTTCGATGTATTCTTGAATTCTTGCGACACCTGAACGCGTGCAACCTGGCCGTTCAAATTGACGTTCACGGCTAAGGACTTGATACAGTACGAATGCAAGGGTTGTACAATCGGTGATGGCATCGGTGGGGCAATCGGACGACGCAAGTCAATTAACACACCTTGACCAAAGCACTCTCCTAACAGGAGACACAAAAGCAACAAACTAAATACTGCTGTCTTCAATTGTTTTCCATGATCAAGACTGACTAAAGATCGCATCGCATTCTCCAATATTGTTCGTTACTTCTTCTATCTGATGCTTATCCACTAACTGCCTCTGAACACTCAAATCACAAAATATCGTTGTTGTAAATGTATCAAAGTATCAGACGCACAGATGCAACTAAAAGTTCCCAATAAACCATGCATTTCCATTATACGTTTTCTCTCTTGCTTCACGAAGATGAATTTGACAAACTCCCTTGTGTTAAATCTGGCCTTTCCCACTACACGTTCGCCTTGAATCACATGCATCGAATGAATCGAAAGTCTTTATTTCGTCTAACACCCTGTTTGGTTGCGCTATTTTGTTGCGTGATAATGCAAAATGGGTGCATTAGCACCAGCGTCTGGAATTGGGGCGATGACGGACCGCCACGAGAAGAAGAGTTGGTAAGACTAGCGGCAGAGTCGCCAAAAATTGAAAATCCAATGACAGTTCCTATTCGTGATCACGATTTTTTATGGTCCATCCTCATCAATACCGTTGAAGATTACTTTTCGATTCAAAGCGAAGAGCGAATTCAATTAGTTGGCAATACTTTGACCGAAGGGTACTTAAAGACCGCCCCCAGTGACGCTGCCACGATGTTCGAACCTTGGCGAAAAGACAATGCAGCAGGCTTTGACCAACTTCATGCAACCTTGCAAACCATACAACGCCAGGCAGAAGTTTACGTACGACCCACCCGTGATGGATTTCGTATAGAAATCATTGTGCATAAACTTCTAGAAGATCTACCGCGGCCCGAATATAGCACCATCGGCGGGGCAACACTACGACATAGTGCATCGCATACAAGACCTCAACAAGCAAACGGGAATAGACAAACTCGACTAGGTTGGATTCCCCAAGGTCGAGATGTTGCACTTGAACAAGCAATACTGCAAGACCTACAACAACGCATGGCCGAAGCCACCATTCCCTCGGCAAGCCCCCCAGCAGCCAACAATGAAAATTCGACACTAGGCCTACCGGATCTCGGTCTATAAAGACCCATCGAAAGTAACTGGCGGTTACAACCGTCCCCATGCAGATTGCAACTCAGAGGGCAAATCAATTACGCCAATGCCGGCATCTCTTATGATGGCAACCCCTAGTTCATACAATTGTTCCAGCGAATTCTGAGCTAGATCTAAGAAAATACACTTTTTGCCACCGTAAACGCACATTCCTGATGCGCTGCCGTCGAGCAACTCTAATCGGACTTCAATCCCCTGCTCGTTCGCAAAATCAATTCCAGTCTGTAATAACGCGGCTGCGTGCATCTTACTTACTTCCCTACTTTACCCTGCCTTACCAACTCTTCCTAACACGAACCGCCTCTCTTCCCAACCCCGCAAATTTTAACATGCAAGAGGCCAGTAAGGCTGATTATAAACTACTTGTTATGGCTAACCGAAGGTCAATTCGACGATATCAAATATGGTTATTTAACACGTGTTTAACAGAATATAATTAGTACTGGTCAGGTAATAAAACTAGTAAACAAACAACCAGGTAAAAGAGTTAAACTGTGCGGGTAATCCACACAACGCATCAATAAATAGACAGGAAGTCTCGAGAAATCCTATGAGTACGACAGACGACACTCAAAATACAGAAAATACCAAACCGCTAGAAACTAGTGACACCGTGGAAACATCCTCGTTAATACTGACCTCTGACAGTACGGAGCCTGCCGCTGCAGAAGAAGAAGCCGAAGTCCAAGAAGAAGCCGAAGTCCAAGAAGAAGCTGAAGTCCAAGAAGAAGCTGAAGTCCAAGAAGAAGCTGAAGTCCAAGAAGAAGCTGAAGTCCAAGAAGAAGCTGAAGTCCAAGAAGAAG
>JABHUV010000246.1 GCA_018658605.1 Planctomycetaceae bacterium
CGATTCGGGGAGGGAAAGGGAAAATGACCGACGCGGGAACCCGCGTTCCATTCGTTGCGTATCAACCTGGAACTGTAGAGGCTGGTCAGATCAGTTCAAATTTGATTGATTTCTCGGACTTCTTACCAACAACGCTTGAGGCCGTTGGTGTCGCTGCTCCCCAAGATATCGATGGTCAGTCTTTCCTATGGCAGTTGCGAGGGAAAACAGGTGAACCAAGAAAATGGATTCACATCTTTTATCATCCTAGACCTGAAAAGGGGATCTCGCTCGCGTTTGTGCGAACTCAACGGTATAAGCTGTATCGTGATGGTCGGTTTTATGATGTGTTAAGTGATGTTAACGAAGAAATTCCATTAAGTGAGAGCGGTTTAAATCGTCAAGCGATGGATGCGTATGTGCTATTAAGTGAAGCGTTGAAGACCATGCCTGTTGATGGGCGGATGCTGTTAAAATATGGAAATCGTAAATAGTCAGTAAAACAGCTGAGGATCTCTCAATAAAATTGTTTTTATATCTAAAAACTTGCTGTTTGAATATTGGGATGGATATAATATTGGCTGTAAACAATGGGTAGTGATATTAGCTATTTCCGTTATTGAAAAAAGGGTGATACACAATGCGAGTAAAGTATACATGTTCAGTTCTGGTGATTCTAATGGCGGTGACGACCACGGGAGTATTGGGTCAGGCAACGAATACGGACAAAACACCAGAAGCACAATACAGTGAAATGGTTGCTCAGTTCCGAGCAGAACAACTACAGTTGTCCAAAGCTTTTCGAGAAACAGAGGACAAAGCCGAACAGGTTAAGATTCGTAAACGTATGACGACGATGGGACTCGATTACTCTCCACGTTTTTTGAAAGTCGCGACGGATTACCCGGATAGCAAGGCTGCCGTGGATTCATTGGTGTGGATCGTGCAGATGGGAAATCGAAGTGGTAGTCGTGATACGGGACCGGCACTGAAACTCTTGGCCGAAAATCACGTGAAGGACGAACGATTAGCTTTGTTGTGCCAAGGGTTACAGCGCACGATTACAGCGGATGTGCAAACTTTTTTACAGGTAGTCATCGATCGCAGTCCCCACCGTAATGCCAGAGGGATTGCTTGTTTCGCGTTAGCTTATCAAATGCAAAAAACCGCGGATCGTACGCCTGGAAATCAAGCCAAGGCTGAAAAGCTTTACCAGCAAGTGGTTGACGAGTATGCCGATGTCAGCTATTTGCGAGGTAATCTAGGCGACCGAGCGGCAGGGGCATTGTTTGCCACAAAAAATATCGCTATTGGCAAGGTTGCACCGGAAATTACAGCCGAAGACATTGACGGTGTGAAGTTCAAATTGAGTGATTACCGAGGAAAAGTAGTCGTGCTGGATTTCTGGGGTGATTGGTGACCTCCTTGTCGGGCTATGTACCCGCACGAGCGGTCGCTCGTAAAGCGTCTTGAAGGTCAACCCTTTGCGTTACTCGGAATTAATAGTGATCGCGATCGGGAAGTATTGAAGAAGGTCATGCAAGAGCAGGAGATTACTTGGCGATCATTCTGGAACGGTGGAAGCACAGGCGGGCCGATTTCTACTAAGTGGGATGTTCATAGCTGGCCAACGATTTACGTGTTGGACCACAATGGCGTCATTCGCTATAAAAACGTCCGCGGAGAACGCATGGACGAAGCGGTGGATGCGTTGCTAAAAGAAATGAAAGAGTCCAAGTAGCACCCGGCTAGTCACTCCCCTACTCACCATTTAAATCATTGAGGCATATCGAGATGCGAATAAAACATATGATGCTAGTGCTGTTTGCGATTTTGAGCACTGTGGTGTTCTTGCAAACATCAGTTGTCACCGCTGTTGTACCTGCGAAAGCACTTAACGTTGGCAAAGTGGCACCGGAAATTGAAGCCGAAGACATCGACGGCGTGAAGTTCAAATTGAGTGATTATCGGGGAAAAGTCGTCGTCTTGGATTTTTGGGGCGATTGGTGACCACCTTGCCGGGCTATGTACCCGCACGAGCGGTCGCTTGTGAAACGTCTTGAAGGTCAACCATTCGCGTTACTTGGAATCAACAGTGATCGCGATCGGGAAGCGTTAAAGAAGGTCATGAAAAAGCAAGGGATTACTTGGCGATCATTCTGGAACGGTGGTAGCACGCAAGGCCCGATTTCCTCGGCGTGGAATGTTCGTGGGTGGCCAACGATCTATGTGTTGGATCACAAAGGTGTCATTCGTTACAAAAACGTCCGCGGAGAGCGCATGGATGAGGCGGTTGATAAGTTATTAGCGGAAATGAAGAAGGGTAAATAGCAAGGGCCACAAATTACCAGGAGTAAAACGCCCTCAATCACCGCAATCGTTGAAGTAGCGATGTCACTTGCTTTTCGAAAATTGCCTGCCAAGCTGGATCGAGGATGCAATCGCTGTCTTCTTGTGCGCCGCCCACATTGAGTAATTGTTTGGCGGTCGGCGCGTAATAGATGTACCCATTGGTGTACCCGGCCACAAAAGTGTGAGGGTGTTTGGCGCGTTCCTTGATACCCAGACCGATGCGGACAGTGAGCTCACCAGGAAAGGTGACCATCTCAAAATCGCCGATTTTGAGACCAATGGTTTCCACTGTGATCGTGCGTTTGTCTGCATCTAGATTCTGCTGTTGGTGCATGATGAGCAGTCGAAGATTTGCTCCGAGTCGAGTGAGTTCCTCCATCGTGTAGACGTTACGCAAATAGGCATTCATGTTCTTGCGGTTGGTGGCGTCCATGTTCTTCAAATCGGAGTGGCCCAGGCTTTCGTCGTGCAGATACCGACTAGCATGATAGGATGGGAAATCAGGATCAAGGTTGTGCTTGGCGGTGAGTTGCATGAATTGCCGCAAGTTGAGTGTGGTGCCGCCGAGAGACTTGAGCAGCACTTGTTGGGTTTGTTGCAGCTCAATGATTTTGGGCGCTAGGTTTGCGCGGGGTAGTTCGATCGTCTCATGGATTAATTTAAACTTGTTGGTATCGGTCGTCTCTATTCTGCGGATACCCTTCAGTGTGCTTAAGCCAAGTAAATTGCCTAGCGGTTCAGCGTCTCGTGGATGTTCAATGTCTTTGTAAGAAATTGGATTGATATCACCACCACATCCTTGAAAGAATAGGGCAACGGTACCTGGGCTTAGATTGTCCTCGATGACTTGGGATGAAAAGCCTGTGATGTCAGCGGTGTTTTCACCGTTGGGAACTCCTTGAATGGGATGACACGCAAAGTTGTAGACGGCGGCAAGCGTTTCCCCATTGGTTTTTCTTAGTAACAAAATCCCAATCTCTGGGTCGATAGGACCGGTGGCTGCAATGTCTTTGTTCGGCGGCAACGAATAGGCATGTCGCACGTCGATCTCGCGCCCGTTTTTGAGAAACATGCGGCGATTTTCCATAATGCGATCTTCGGATCCAGAACCAACCCCAACGGTTACTTCTTCGAGGTTTTGATAAGCGACTTCAATTGCTTGCACGGTTAACGTCTCGCTATCCGCCGCTGGTTTGCCATGACAGTGGCTTGCATTAATTAAAATACTCGTGCCATCGATCCCGAGCGAGGTTTTGATTCTGCGACGCACGTTGGGTAAAAAATCATCCTTGATGTAACCGATTCCCCCAATGGAAACCACATCCATTGAAACGAGAACGATCGTCGTTTTCTCATCTTGAATCACAAGCGCCCGTGAATAAAGCGGACTCGAAACTTGTTTGGAATCCGGATGGGTAATATCGACTTTAGCAGCACCTGCGCGTAACGCCGCGTGGGCAATAGGGCTTGATCCCATTGCCGCAATAATTAAACATGCTGTAAAGATTACGATGTTCGAGATTTTGATAGTGTTTTTCATAAGAGCCATTATAGAGAGTTATGGCTGTGTCGTGTTATTTCAATAGCTTGTCCAGTCAATGACTCGCTTAAATGTCACGACCTGTGAAAAGCGGGGCGATAACTTCCCCTTGGTTAAGTCGCATGGGGCGATTGAATCGATCATGTACGACGGTATCTGGTGCGATCCCCAATAGGCTGTAAACGGTCGCTCCAATGTCTTCTGGAGAATAGGGATGGGTGCTGGGGTACGTTGCGTGTTTGTCCGTTTTGCCAATGACTTGACCCCCTTGCACACCAGCACCTGCAAACAGGGCATAGAAGCAAGGTCCCCAGTGGTCGCGGCCAGCCTTGTCGTTGATTTTCGGTGTTCTGCCAAACTCGCCCAGCATCATGACTAACGTGTCATCGAGCAGACCGCGTTGATCGAGGTCTGTGATCAGAGCAGCGACGCCCTGATCAGTGGGTGGCAGCAACCGATCTTTGAGAGTTTTGAATATGTTACTGTGATTATCCCAAGTCTGTACGGCTCCCATGTTGACTTGTACAATCGGAACGCCGACTTCGACTAATCGCCGCGCAAGCAAAAGCGATTGTCCGTAGGTGTGCCGGCCATATTGGTCTCGTAACGAATCCTTTTCGTGTTTTAACTCAAATGCACGTGCCAATTTACGAGAACTCAATATGGAGTAAGCCAAGTCTTGTTCGCTGGTCATTCGCTGCGCGACTTGTGTCGAACTTAAACGGTCTTGCTGTTTGTTAAGCCGCGAGACGAGTGTGTGTCGACTTTCGAGGCGTTGTAAATCCACGCCTGGAGCGAGAGAAAGATTGGCGACTTCAAAATCAGCCTTGTTAGGATCCTTGGTGATTTGCCACGGATCGTAGGTCGGTCCTAACGCACCGGCATGTTGACCGGGCCACGTTAAGGTACTGCTTTGTAGAAATGTAGGTAGGTTGACGCCACTGGGAATGCCATCATTGCGCGGTTGCATGTATGCTAGGCCGCCTGCATAGTTGGGCCAGTCCGTACGAGAGGCGACTTTGTCGAAAAAGCCACCCGGTTGCCACTCGCCAGTGAGGACGTAATGTGTGGACATCAAATGATTGTTGTCCTTGTGTGATAGCGATCGCACCACGGCGTATTTGTCAGCAATTGCAGCTAATTCAGGAAGATGTTCGCATACATGAAGGCCAGGAGTTGACGTCGCCGTTGGCTTGAATTCGCCTCGGATTTCCGCGGGCGCCTCTGGTTTCATATCGAATGTGTCATGGTGACTGGGCGCACCGGTGAGAAAGACGATGATGATTGACTTGGGAGCAGTTTCAGACTGGGCTAGCAATCGATTCTTAAGCAGCGATGGCAGTCCTAAACCCAACAGTCCTGAATATCCAATTTGCATCGCTTCGCGTCGTGTAAAGCCGATTGGAGAATGTGTGTGGGGTGGGACCATAACTCAACAGAACGGTGATTGGGTGGGATGCTATACAGTAATGATGCAAACATCTGTTATTATAGAGCCTTATAGTTGTTTGTTGCAACTGCGACTACCCACGATGACAAATGGATATAATCGTGTTTGTGAACAGCGAAAAAATATTACAAAAGGAACTGTGCTGATGCGGATCGTTAAATGTGTTGCCGTCGTGTTGTTTTTAATGCTCTCAAATAGCGTTATGGAAAATTGTTGTGCTCAATCAGACACGGTTAAAGTGTTTATCTTGGCCGGGCAATCAAATATGGAGGGCAAGGCGAAAAATACACTGCTTGAACACCAAGCTCAGGATGCCAAAACAAAGGAGTTATTTAATCACCTGAGGAGTAATGATGAATGGGTAGTGAGAGATGACGCGTTTATTAAGTTTCTGGATCGATCGGGTGGATTAACTATCGGTTACGGGTCACCCAACAAAACGGGAGTTGAGTTGGAATTCGGCACAGTCTTAGCGGACCACTTTGATGAGCCAGTGTTGCTGATAAAAACCGCATGGGGTGGTCATTCGCTGTACCAAAAATTTCGTCCGCCTAGTTTGGGACTGCCAGCATCTGATCGGTTGGAAGCCGAATTGGCTAAGGCGGTTGAACGCGTAAAGAAGAACAACGAAAAAAACAATCGTAATGACGCTCTGCCAACGATGAAGAGCATTACTGAACCTTATGGAATTTCCTACCGTGCGATGCTAGCGGAGGTCACAGACACTCAAAAGAATTATCAGACAATGTTCCCTGCGTTACAGGGTAAAAAATTCGAGCTTGCGGGTTTTGTGTGGTTTCAAGGGTTTAACGACATGTTTGGCGATTATGCACCACAAGAGTACCAAGCGAATATGAAACAATTCATTATCGATTTGCGTAAAGACTTTAACGTCCCAAATTTACCGGTGGTGATTGGCGCTCTGGGACAACACGGTTCGGGTGATCCATCGGAAAATATGAAAAAGGTACAAGTGGCTCAGATGGCGATGAATCAAGTGGTAGACTTTAAGGGTAGTGTTAAGTCAATTTACACACATACATTAGTAGACAAGGAAGCTGAACGGGTGTTTCCAGGTTGGCAGGATCACTTCGAAGAGTGGGAAAAAGTCGGATCAGATCGCCCTTATCATTATCTTGGCAGCGCCATTTGGTTCAATCGGATCGGGCATGCGTTTGCCGACGAAATGCTCGTGTTATTAAAATATGCTGATGGGAAAAAATGACCATAAAACCGACATTAGGGATTGTTTCCACACTATTGTTATTCGTGGCATCAGCAATTATTAGTCTGTTGCTGGGTGCACCAGTTCACGCACAAGCGATCACCATTGTAGAGATGCTGGATATTGCGGGTACAGTTGAATCTGTCAGCCCGTCACAGTTAGTTATCAAGGATATCGAAGGTAAAACCTTGGTTCTGGGAGTGCAAGAGAAAGCGGCCAGCGCTGTGGTTCTTGAGAATGGCCAACGTCTACGGTATCCGGCCACGGTGGAGGTTCGCGGCTCCATGGACTTTAAGGATCTAGGAGCTGGCCAAAGTGTGAGATTGACAGTTAGTCTGAATCGGCAGGGTAATTCGCAGGGTGAGGTTGCTGGTGTTGAACTTGCCCTGGCTGATACCGATCAACTGGGGATCTCTTTGTTGGGAAAAGCACCGGGGGTTAATGAGTATGCTCAATGTGTCGTGACTGGACAATTTGTGCGAGTGTTGAATCAACGAATGGTTGTACGAGTGCCAGAGGGGAACGGCTTCACAAGGAAAACCACTTTGTCATTTGCATTAGCTGCTGACGCCAAAGTCACGTTTGCCAGCGACGACATTAAACAGGTCGTGGTTGGTGGTAAGGTAACGCAATGTGTTGCGGCGCGATTGAACACGGGTGATATTGTTGCCAAACAACTGACGGTTGAAGTATCCAAGTATGACGCAGGGTTGAATAGCCTCGATGCCAAGCTTTATGCAAAATATCACCATCTTTCGGATGACCCTCAATCACCGCGACTCATTCGCTCGCCGCACTTTGCCTTTATGACGGACGTTTCAGATCGAGAAGGTCAAGTTATTCTGCACAAGTTGGAGACGATGGTGACATTGCTTTCTAAGTATTTTGGTCGTGCACCGACCTCAGTTATCAATGGCTTTATTGTGCGGAATTTGGATGTCTGGCCCCAGGGAGCGCTGAAAGAACCAGAAGGTGTTGCAAAAATCCGTGCCCGCGCGGGGATTTGTTTTAATTCAAGCCTAGGCAATCAACGACGTGCGGAGTTGTATTCGTGCGATGACCACGGAGTTATTCAGCATGAGTGTACGCACGGATACTGCCATGTGGCATTTGGCTCGACAGGTCCTACTTGGTTAGCGGAAGGAGTTGCTGAACTTGGACAGTATTGGAAATTCGGCGAGCAGGAAGTTTCCATCAATCCGTCGGTTATTTCTTATCTGACGAGGACGACACAAAAAAAAAGCTTGCTTGAAATTGCAGTTCCAGGTCGCGTACCGGCAGGTGGATGGCAGGATTATGCATGGCGGTGGGCATTGTGCAATTTATTAGCGAATAATCCAAACTACTCTCCACGGTTTAAACCGCTGGCCATTGCGTTAATGGAACAACGCGAAGGTGTCAGTTTCCAGTCCGTTTACGGTCAATTCGGTAACCGTTTAGCATTTGAATACCGATTGTTTCTAGAGTATTTAGGTAATGGGTTTCGACCAGACCTTTGCGCGTGGCAATGGGACGCCAAATTTAAACGTCTGTCGGGTGAGGCTTTGGTGAATAAGAAAATAAAAGCAGCTTATGGGTGGCAAGGCAGTGGATTGCAAGTTGAAGCGGGAGTGTCATACGACGTGATAGCGCAGGGAGAGTGGAATACGAATCCAGGCGCCAACGGTGTTGGTGGCGAAGGTGCAGACGATGGTAAGGGACGGTTAATCGGTGTGATTTTTAGAGAGTTTCAATTGTCGGAAGTCATCGTGCTCGGGAAAGAGATGTCTTTTATAGCGCCCATCGACGGCACGTTATTTTTGCGGTGTCGCGATAAATGGACACAACTATCGGATAACAGTGGCGAGTTACACGTTTATTTTCGCCGCACGCCCTAGATCGGAATAAAAAAACACCTTGCTCATTGGAATAGCCATTAAGCAAGGTGTATGGTTTCAGTTAGGAGCGTTCTTATTAGAAGGTTTCTTGTTGAGAAATTTCTTCTCCAGCAGCAAGATTAACAAGCTTGTCATTGAGTTGGTATAGGATACCCATAATCGTACAGTTATGGGTAACTTCAGAAAGTTTTTTCAATCCGCCTAAGCCTTAGCTTGTCTCCCGGCACGTCTGCGATCTGCTTCAGTCAGTAATTTCTTGCGCAGGCGGACATTGCCGGGCGTGACTTCGACCAATTCGTCGTCAGCAATGTATTCTAGTGCCTCTTCGAGCGAGAGTCGTCGCGGTGGCTGTAGCACGATGTTATCATCGCTGCCGGAAGCCCGCATGTTTGTTAACTTCTTTTCCTTAGTGGGATTCACCGTCATGTCGCCGCTACGACTATTTTCGCCAACGACCATGCCTTCATAGATTTCATCACCAGGACCAATGAACAATTCGGCGCGTTGTTGTAATCCATCGAGGCCGAATGCGACGGCCTTGGCCGTCGTTTGGGAAACGAGCACTCCGTTTGAACGTTCAGGTAAAATGGCATCGGCGGGTCGGTAATCTGAAAAACGATGATGCATAATCGCCGAGCCATGGGTGGAGTTTAAGACCTTAGTCCGTAAGCCAATAAGCCCCCGCGAAGGAATTTCAAATCGCACAATCGAATAATCGCCACGGGTCGTCATCTCTTGCATTTCGCCGCGTCGCCCCCCAACAAGTTCCATGACGGGGCCAAGATATTCACTGGGTACCTCGACGGTCAATGTTTCATACGGTTCAGATCGCACTCCATCGATTTCACAAATAACGACGCGGGGTTTACCTATCGATAGTTCGAACCCTTCGCGCCGCATCGTTTCGATCAAGACTGATAGATGCAGCACTCCTCGTCCAGCCACGGCGAACGCGTCGCCGTTGGCAGTCGGTTTCACGCGTAGTGCAACGTTTTTCTCCAGCTCGCGATCGAGTCGTTCGCGTAGTTGTCGATTAGTGACATACTTGCCTTCTTTACCGACGAAAGGCGACGTGTTTACTGAGAACGTCATTTCCAATGTTGGTTCGCCGACCGTTAGTCGTGGAAATGCTTGCTGGTTTTCGAGGTCACTTATGGTGTCTCCGATCTCCACTTGCTCCAAGCCAATCAAGGCCACGATGTCACCGGCTTCAGCTTTTTCCGCGTCGGTGCGTCCAAGGTTTTCAAATACCTGTAATTGCTTAATAGTGCATACTTCGACTTTGTCACTTTGCATTAGCGCGATTCGCTGTCCCGTGAGAATGCTCCCTGCAGCGATTCTACCGATTGCAATTCGGCCAACATACTCGGACCAATCGAGGGTTGTCACAAGCATTTGCAGTGGTGCGGCTGCCTCAACATCTGGGCCCGGTGCGTGTTCTAGTATCAGATCCATGATTGGCAATATGCTGGTGGTCCGTTGGCTGGGGTCGTAAGTGGCATACCCCTCCTTAGCGCTAGCGTAAATAATCGGAAAGTCGTCAAGAACATCCTCGCAACCTAAATCCATTAGAAGTTCCAACGTTTCATCGATCACTTCGTCGATTCGTGCATCGGGACGGTCGATTTTGTTGACGACAATTAGCGGTTTCACTCCGCACTCGATGGCCTTGGACAAGACAAATCGCGTTTGAGGCATGGGACCTTCCGCGGCATCAACAAGAACTAATGCAGCGTCGGCCATTTTTAGCACTCGTTCAACTTCACCACCAAAATCAGCGTGACCGGGAGTATCAATGACGTTGATTTTCACGCCCTTGTATGGCAATGAGATGTTTTTCGCCAGAATGGTGATACCACGTTCACGCTCCAAGTCGTTACTGTCGAGCACGCATGCGCTGCTGAGCTGCTCGTCGCGAAATTGTCCACTTTCGCGCAAGAGGCAGTCAACCAAAGTTGTTTTACCGTGGTCGACGTGGGCGATAATTACAATGTTACGAATGTCTCGACGTTGCATTATTAAGCACTCGGTGAGGTATACCATATCAATAGTAGAGAAGCGTCATATAGTATCAGCGAGCGGTGGTTTGCGATAGGGCGAATACACTGATGAGACATTATCGAATCGACCGAGCAATTAGTCGTGCTTATGATCTTTGTCGTGATTGTGATCATGGGTGTCTTGCTGGAGTTGGTTTTCACAGTGATCGCAATACAGCAACTGTGAATCTGGATGTTGTTTTGTCCAGACGTCCCAACGAACGTTGCCTGTCCATTTTTTGGCATCTAGTTGCGCGAGGCGTAAACCTTTTTTCTCGCCGTCAATCGCTTTACCCGTTTCTTGCAACCAGCGAGTATTCGTCTTTTTGTCAAACATAATTAGATTGCCATGCAGTACTGCGCCAGAAACGCGTAATTCCATGGGTTGGTTTGAACCTTCAATGCGTCGCTCGTGAACCACGAGCTTTTGTTCGCTCGATCAGTAACTTGCCGCGATCGCCGTGTCCTGTAGTGTGTCGTTGATGACTTGGTGGTACTGCATAACATACAGCGGATAAAAGCGACTTTCACCGTTGATGATGATACCAATGCCTTTAGTGCCACCTGCGATTTGAGCTTCGGTTCCAGCAATAAATTCTGGCGAGACAATCGCATCCCGTGAATCTTTAGCGCGATATTGAATGGGTTCGTGATGGGGCGTGCCACCTGTTTCCGTCTGCACGGTGCGCGCTTCGGTCGCTTCTTGACCGTCGAGTAAATCTTTCATGGACGGTTTATCACTGGAATCAAAAACAACGAAGTAAATACCAACGCTACTGATGGCAAGGATGACAATTATGACTACGATTTTATTCATGACGTGGCCTGTGCTTTGGTAAAAACATCTCCTGAGGACTCTTATATATTACTTCGAAGATTCCAAAAAGGAAAACAACTATTTTTGTGTTTCTTCGGCAACCACAATAAGTTGGTTAAGGGTTACATCGGTTTGTTCGGTTACGACACCGCTGGGCCAAGTGACTGTGATTGAATCAGCTTGCTTTGCAGTGCCTAATCCAAAGTGTGCGATTGTGCTGTTTGTGCTCAAATAGCTTGAACTCAATACGGATTGATGACTGTAGATGTTCGCCCCAATTCTGATTTCAATTTTGGCGCCGATGCCATATCGATTACTGCGGGAGCCTTCCAGTTTGATTTGTAGCCAATTCCCCGTATTGGCTGAAGTGTTGTGCAGAAGGACTCCTGCGCCGCTGTGGATGCCTACCGCTACATCGAGTCGACCATCGTGGTCGTAATCCGCGGTTGCTAAGCCACGCGCAATCAGTTTTTTATGAAAGAATGGCCCCGCTGCGTCGCTAACATCAACAAAGTTAACTTGACCATCGTTGCGGAGGACACGACTTCTTTGAGGCAACAATTTTGGATCTTCCAACACTTCCGTTGTGAGTTCATCCTCAATGGTGCTACCATTTGCTAAAATTACATCGAGGTGACCGTCGTTATCGAAATCGACTAAATTGACTCCCCAGGCAACATCAGCCGTTGATTTGATTTCAAGAATTCCAGTGAACGGTCCAACATCCTCCATTAAAATTCCTGACTGGTCATCAGCGGTGGATAGGTTTTTCCATAGTGCGTGATCTTCGTTGACCCAGTGTGTTGTGAATAAATCCATTTTGCCGTGGTGATAAACATCGCCAACGGCCATCCCCATGCTAGCGCGACGGTCAAAGGTACTCGAGATTTTCGAGACGTCTCTGAAAGATCCATCTCGGTTGTTGAGGTACATCGCGTCGGCGGTGCCGACGTCGTTGCCGACAAATATATCAGGCCAACCGTCGTTGTTAAAGTCGCAGAAAATCGCTTGCATCGATTTGCCGGGAGGATTCGCAACGGCTGCTGCCTCAGTGACATCGGTAAACTTGCCGCTATCGTTTTGTAACAGTATGTTAGGCAATGCTTGATAGGATACGGGGTTTGTCCAAACAGCCGGGCGTCCCGCGACGGTTGGGCGGTTGCGAGCGCGTTCCCTATCAAATTCAACGTAACCGCAAAGGTACAGATCTAAATCGCCATCCAGATCGTAGTCACCAGCAGTCAGCCCGAGTAGGAAACTGTTAATTTTTCCAAGCCCAGCGGAGGCAGTTGTGTCTTGAAACGTACCATCACCAAGATTTCGGTAATGAACAAGACCACTGTAGTGCGTGACGGTGAGATCAATGTTGCCGTCATTATCAGCATCCCACCACAGACAGGCAAAGTCCCAGCCTACGTGTCCCACGCCCGCAGTTTCCGTGATATCTGTAAATTTCCCATCGCCGTCGTTGCGGTATAAGCGATTACCACTAGCGTTAGCCATGTCCTCGTCGGAAGCTAAAAAGGGAGCAGCAAAATTGACAAAATAGAGATCTTCATCGCCGTCGTTGTCAAAGTCCGCCCAACCTACGCCAGAGCCAACATCTTCAGGGATTAATGAATCACGCGGAGAATTGAAATGAGTGAAATCGATTCCGGCCTGTTGCTGAACTTCAGAAAATGTAATCGCGCCGGTGCCGAGGGTAGATGGAATATTGACTGACTGACCACCATTAGTGTTAACGGTAGCGGGTGTGGATTCAGTGCAGCCAGTAAGAATAACAATGAATATGATTAGGTAGCAGGGAAATTGGATGATCAGTCGCATGGGAATGGAATATTGAAGGTAATGGTTGTGAAATGAAGTAAATTAGATGCAAAAGCTTATCACGTGTTGGCTGTAAATTACTGCAGAACGAAAAAAATGAACTTGCCAGCTACTCACGTTTGTTGCAATGTTCGGGTTGTTATGATTACGCAAAGAATACGTAGACAGTTCACACCGAATCGTAATAATTCACAACAAAACCAGTTGGCACCCGTGCCCGTTCGAGACACATTCTTCGTAACTCCCACCGCCTCTATTGTCGCAGTTGATTCCAGAACGGTTGTAGTTCGAGCTGTCGCGTTTGGTAAACCCTTAGATACTCGCGATAGCTTGGTGAATCCGGAATATGTTCAGTGGGGCCAAACGGGTACGATTTCATTGCCGTAAACGGTAATGGTTCGACGCGATGCCCAGCCACCGTGTTCAGGCTAGCATCTTTATCCCAACCAACACAACGGATAATGAAATCTCGCACAAACCCTGTTTTGGGTGGGGGTAGTTTCGCAAACCGCAATGTCATTTCATCACCAGAGCCGAGCACAACCAGATGGTCATCGGTGGCCTGCAATAACTCGGTGACGTTACCATAGCGAGTATAGTTACCAGCCATTGGTGACCACAGAGGTTGCGTAATGACATCGTTGTAGTCGTAGCGTTCTGGGCCATTGTGTTCTCGACTAAGGCGGGACGAGTAGCCGCGGTAATGCAGGTCAGCGTTTATTAATTGGACGTTTGTCATTGTTGTTGGTGTGGGTTGCTGTGGCCCAACAACCACATGAATACTGTCCCAATAGAGTTCCATGGTCGTGACGATACGGATCCGATGGTCGCCGTTGCGGAATTGCTCGACGGGGACGTCTACCACAATAGTTTTCGTTTTCCCTCCGGGGAAACCCATGTTTGGCACGACTTGAACCCAATTCGTTTGCGGTGGGGCGTCGTCGTTTACCCGCGGCATCCAAATTGAAGGAGGCCGACTGCCAGAGAGTTCTCGGTTCTGGGAAATTGCAATATTGATGGAGGTATCGGTCGGAAACATCCATCCAGTCATTACAAGCTGTACTGTCTTTGCTGTACTCTGGTTGCCCACGGACAAGTCGCCCAGATCCAGTTCTAGAAAATATTCGGGTACTAGCCCTTGTTTTTGGCGTCGATCGAATAGCTTGGTGTATTTACCGTCTCGCTGCTTGATCACGTCGAGAACATCTTGTCCATCGCTGCCGTGGGCTGAAACCGGAGACCGCAAGTCGGTGTTGGCGAAAGAGTGGATTTTATATTTGGAAATGGCTGGTGGTCCCACCTTTTCGTTGGAATACACTTGAGTTTCGGTTGGGTGATCAACAGCAATTAATTGTATGTCGTCGAAGTAAGCCGCTTCCCATAATTCCTCCGTGACTTGTAAACGGTATTCTCCATTGATTGGCTGTAAACGGTCTCCAGAGATAAGCAAGTGTTCTGTATCGCGCGTCGGTGCAAGGATACCCTCACCAAACTGCAGTCCAATCGGTGCAGCCCATAATAGATCCGTGAAGAATTCGTATTGGTCGCCCGTCCATGTATAAAGGTATGGGCAGGATCCCGTGAGCAGTTCTTGCTTTTCAGCTATTGCGACTCGCGTGTCAGGCTGAACAGTGCTTTGAGGAATACCATTGGTCCACAGCACACGCAACGCATCAGCTGTGGTTTGCTTGCCAATTCCAAAATGGGTCACTTGGGCAGAAACTTGCTGCAGTTGATATTGGTTTCCGGCGAGCAACTCGACGCGACTGCCGAGGCCATAGGCATTGCAACGTTGCACAGCAAATTTCGGATCTGGTTCGGCCGCCAAATGTAAGCGTATCCAATTGTTTTGGTTACCTCCTTCGTTGTCTATAACTAGCGGAATTGAATTTGCGACGATAACTAAATCAAGATCTCCGTCATCGTCAAGATCACCGACTTGACAACGGGTGACTTTACCGGTGGGCAGATCCTTTGGTTCAAGTGGGTCACCAAAATCTCCCGCTCCTAATCCACGCTGGGCCCACAGGCCAGATGGTCCCCAAGCAACAATATCGAGAATTCCGTCGTTGTTGAAATCCCATGTTGTGACGCCCGCGGTTGCCAAATGACATATCTTAGAAGTGTTGATAACAGTTGTTTTCTGGCCTGCTTGGGTGCGAGTGAATGCGATCGTAATACCGGCATCGGATGCGGAAATGGTGTCCCAAGAGCCGTTGGCATCGGCGTCGGCGATAGCAATTGCTGTGATAGAAATGTTCGCTGATGCTGTTAATGTTTCATTTGGACGCCAACGATAGCGACCGTGACGGACGTTCTCAAAATATCCGTTGGGAAGCAAAATGTCTGCCTGGATATTTAAGTTGTAGTCGACAGTTGCTACGGATTGCTGGTTTTGAGCGTGGATAGCCTGAGTTGCTGAGCTAGCCGTTGCATCGACGAAATCCCAGTTTTCTAGGTTTTTGATTATCTGTATTCCGTCTTGGGTAATCGTCGCGATGTCTAAATCCCCATCGTTTTCAATGTCAACAAGTGTCGCTGTGACTATTGAGTTGTCAGCGGATAATTCAGTGGGAACCAGTGCTGACGCTAAGGATCGCGTTTGAGTATCAGGGTTAAGTTGGTTTTCGAGGAAACAAAAACCGCCGGTACCGTAGAGCATGAAGTCGACGTCAGCGATCGCGTGATTCTCGGGTGACATCGCGGTTGCATCTCGGTCAAAATCGCCGACGACTATGTGTTGCATGCCGGCGGGGACGCTGGTTTGGCAGAGCGTGGACCACTGAGACCCGTTCTCTGGAACCGCAACAAAAACAGTCAATGAATCGGGGGTTAAGACGATGATGTCAAGTTTGCGATCTAGGTTAAAATCGCAAATCGCGACATCAAGCACAGTATGGTTAGATGCAGGGTGGTTATTACTTGTCACAGTGTTTAACGATACGTTAATCGCTGTTGTAGGATCGGCGGAGAGGGGGTGAGCGGTATGGAAGTCATCGGAAAAATCATGAATGACATATTCGAGAATGTGTCGCTGTAGTTGAAATAAATCTGTTTGATAACCAAACTCTTGTCGCATCACGTTGAAAATTTGGATAAGCCGGATTTTCGCCTCGGGCCAGACGGTAGAGTCCTGTTGCTGTAATCGTAGTTTAAGCGCGGGTAGTTCTGTTTTGATATCGATTGTTTGGCTAGCTAGCGTGGCAGCGAACGGGGCGAGCACGTCGATTAATGCGGTTACGGATTGCAGTAATTTCGGATCCTTGTTTTCAGCTTGGTAGCGGACAAGGGTTTCAAGTAACACTAAATTGTCGAGTCGACTTTTGGTGGCATCCAGTATTGCTTGATCACGAATGGCGGCGTCAGGATTGTTGCGCAGCAACATGAAGATTTCGCTGCCAAGCATTTGGTCGTTTGGTCGTAGAGTCATTGCCGTTTGATAGCGTTTCACAGCAGTCTGAGGGTCGTTTAGTATTTCGGCGAGTTTGGCATCTAAAATTTCCGGTATGCCGCTAGTGGTGTCTTGCTGGTAAAGGATAGCAAGCGACTTTTTGGTGGCCTGTAGTGTTGCTGCAAACAGGGCCGGCTTTTTTTCTTGGTTGTCGCGGTGTTTTTCAAGTAGCAGGAGCGAGGCGATTGCAAGATTGCGATGACCAAGCATTTCGTTGGGCGCGAGTTGAGTGATGGAGGTGAAAGCTTCGATGGCAGCTTCACCCTGATGATTCAATACATTAGGTGTGTTCTCGAGCATTGCAATGCCCGAATTTTTGAGCGACTCAAGATCAACTCGCTCCGCGGGAGTAATTTCTGCAGATTTGGGCGTGAACACAATCAAACAGATGATGCCGAGGAGTATAAAGATTGTTCCGACAATGGTTCGAGTGCGACTTGGTTTAGAATGTTGTGTAGGCATGGCCAAAATTTGTACTAATAAATAAGACAGTAAGTTCGCTAGGCTATTGTCCTGCAATCAACTTTAAAATACAACCACGATTTGTGAGTGGGTAGCGGCAGCCCAACACGATCAACGTCCATCAATAAAAAATTAAAGTCATTGGAGTGGGCTCCGTCTTCGACGCCAAAGGACCAGCGTTTCCAAAGGTGATGCGTTTGTTGAAGCGACACAGTTTGAGCTATTCGCGATAAATTAACACACTCCCTTGGGCGATTACGCCAAGAGTTCAGTAATCGGCGTGCCGCTGGGGATAAGCGGTACGGGGCGGCCATTGAGATCGGGGACATGGCGTTTGTAATCGATGCCTAGATGGCGATAGATTGTGGCTAATAAATCATTAGGATCCAAAGGACGATCTTGTGGGTGTTCACCTTTTTTGTTCGTAGATCCAATGACTTGCCCCGTTTGCATTCCGCCACCGGAGACGAGCACGCTCATTGCGGCTGGGTAATGGTCGCGACCGGGTTGGATGATTTTTGAAGCAGTTCCTTTTTGAGAGTTGATGCGGGGAGTCCGTCCAAACTCACCCGATACGATAACCATCACCTTCTTATCCAGTCCTCTTTGGTAGATATCCTCGATCAACGCGGCAACCGCTTTGTCAAAAATAGGCAGTCGGGCTCGGTTATCACGGAAAAGATGTCCATTAACGGCATGGATGTCCCAGTTTCCGATTCCATTGGGTACGCGTGGGTTTTGCATTTGCATCGTCACAAAACTACATCCCGCTTCGACAAGTCGTCTGGCCAACAGCGCTCGTTGTCCCCATTTATGCCGACCGTAGCGTTCGCGAGTCTTATCGTCTTCCTGGGAAATGTCAAACGCTGCCACGGCTTTATCCCCTGTAAGCAAACTGATCGCTTGTTGATTAAATTTATCAAGCGAATCCATTGTGGGGTTACTGTCAAGTCGTCGTTTTAGATTGTCGATTGCGTTGAGCAGCGTGGTGCGGTCGCCTATACGATCAGACAGGTTTCCGGTGAGTGACAGGTTGCTCACTTTGAAGTCAGCCGCATCTGGGTCCGAGCTAACTACAAATGGAAGGTAGGCAGATCCAAGTCCTGCAGCGCCACCACCATAGACATTTTTGGCACTAGCAATGTAGACCGGCATGCGAGGGTCTTTAGAACCTTGCAGCATTTTTGAGACAACTGGACCGAGGCAAGGGGACTGTGCCAGAGGGTCAAGTGGTTTCGATGGGTTATAGCCGGACAAGAAGCGTCCTGCACCGCCGGCGTGGTTTGCAAAACCGTGGGAAATGGAACGGATAAGATTGAAACGGTCAGCGACTTCGGCGTGCCGCGGTAAAAGTTCGCAAACGTCGAGACCTGGTACGACTGTGGAAATGGGACTGACTTCGCCTCGATACTCGCGAGGAGCGTCGGGCTTGAGGTCGTACGTGTCCATGTGACTTGGACCGCCCTGAAGCCAGATTAGGATCACTGAAGTGTCTTTGGGAATCACGCCCCGTTGTTTACCCTCAGCCCGACTGCGCAAAAGATCGGGTAGTGTGAGACCGCTCATCAAAAGAGATCCCGCCTCGAGGAACGAACGCCGACTTAAATTGTGATGTTTATTTTGCATTAGGTGGGAATCGTTGTTTGCGACGGTGGGAGTGATGCGCGACCAAATCGTCGTACACTGAAGTATTTATTATAGCTCAATTCGTGCAGTTATGCGGAGGTCAATTTCCGTATATCTCCGGTGAAAAGCGACCGCAAGTCTTTCCTCGTAGTGGTGACGAGGGGGGGGCCATATTGTGTCATACATATCATCGATGTGGTTGGTGGGAGCTATGCATGCCATGATGTGAAACTGTCGACGGATTCACGTTCGGTTCGATATTGATTCACTGCTGCGGTCGTGTCGGAATAACCAAGGGCAATACCACAAATCAAGGACTGTTCGTTTGTGATAGTCAGGTGTGAACGGACAATATCGGGGTATTCAGCGAGGGCTGCCTGTGGGCAGGATTCTAGTCCATGTCCGCGAGCGGCCAGCATAATGTTTTGGATGAACATACCCATATCAACCCATGAACCCTTTTCAAGGCCGCTATTGATGAAAATAAAGAGAATTACCGGAGCATCAAAGGCAAAGTAGTTTTTGAGCCATTGCGCACGTCTCCGTTGCTTGTCCTGACGTGATATGTCTAATGCTCCATATAACGCCGCTCCGCAACGTCGCTGTCGATCGAGAAAAGGTTCTTCAACCGGATTGGCGTAATATTTGTAATCGGCATTGGAGGGATTGTTGGTTTGAAAAGCGTCGGCCAGTGCTAAACATAGGTTTGTTTTCATCTCACCCGTTACAACAGCGACCCGCCAGGGTTGAGTGTTAGCCCCTGAAGGAGCCCACCGAGCGGCGTCTAGCACATCATTAATTGATTGCGCCGGTACTTGTTTATCAATGAAGGCTCGTGTTGATTTGCGGTTTTTGATTGTGGATAGGATATCCATGGTGATACTCGTGCGGACCTTGATGAAATGTGTGAGGAGATGAAAAAAACAAGTGTACGCGTATTATACATGTAGACATGATTTTCAAACAACACTATTGGTCGACTGCAATATTCGGATCGAATAGCGCTCGTTTCAGCTAGCGACTGTGGTAAAATTGAACCCATGAAGACTAAAATTCCATTAACTAACATCACCGCGGAAATTCCAACGAAGATTACGACGAGCCATGTTCGCAAATGGGTGACGGTGAGCATCGTCGTTCTGTTCATCAGTTCGCTAGTGACGTGGTTCTTTGGTCGGACGGTAATGCCAGACGTCGTGCGGATCGCTACTGGTGAAAAGGGCGGGTTGTATCGGAAGCTCGGTGAGCATATTCAAATCCCCCTCGAGCGGCGATTAGATATACCGGTGCAATTGTTACCCACAAAAGGGTCGGTTGATAATTTCCATAAAGTCAGTCAAGGCGACGCAACGTTTGGAATTGTTCAAGGTGGCGCTGTCGCTATCGAAGAAATATCAGTGGTTACCCCGTTGTTTCCAGATTTTGTTTTCGTGATTGTGCGATCGGATGGCGGAATTAATAAGTTGTCAGATCTAGCCGGAACAGATATAGCTCTGGGACGTTCGGGGTCTGGTAGTCGCATCAGTGCTCTGCAGGTGTTAGAGCATTTTGACATCCATGAAGATGATCTTGGTGATAATGATCGGTACTTCATGGACCTGCTTGACGATCCATCACTGGAAGGGGCCATTATGACAACCGGCATCGAGAATCCTGATCTGCACAAAGTTTTATCAAGTGGCCGTTTTAAACTGTTGCCTATTTTAAACGCCGAAGCGATTGAGCTGGCACATCCCTTCTTCCGTGAGACTCGGATTCCCCGTGGATATTTTGGTGACAAAGTAACCATTCCGAGCGAAACAATTCCAACGATCACGACCAATGCGTTTCTGGTAACCAAGTCCGATACGCCGCGTGAAATTGTGCAGCAAGTTCTAGCTGTTATTCACGAAGAAAGTCTCAAACTGCGGGTTCCAACCTTGATTCCGCGTGATGAAGCGACGGCTTGGGTTAGCACGAGATTGCATCCGGCTGCCAGTGAGTATTTTAATCCTAGTAATCAGATCGGTTGGATGCGAGACATCCTTGAATCTGTGAAGACGATGAAGGAATTGCTAGTTGCAATGGGGACGGGCGTTTACTTGTTGTGGCGTCGGTGGAAGCGCCTTAAAGAAGAAGAGCGGGAGGCACTTCGCAGTAAACAAAGAGATCGATTGGATTGGTTCCTTTCCCAGACACTACTCGTTGAACAAACGCAGATGGACGCCACGGATGTTGAAGAATTGCAGGAGTACCTTGATAAGGTAACAACGATTAAACTCGAGGCATTACAGGAGTTGACGGAGGCGGAAATGCGGAGTGACCTAGCATTTTCGATATTCTTGGATCAATGTGCTAGTTTGATTAATAAAATACAATTGAAAATTTTAGATTATCACGCCGAATAGCCGTTGTCCTGAAACACCCGCTAGTCGGTTGTCCCTGAGGCATCTATAATCAGGGATGAGGTCGTAAAGCATGTTTGCGGCTTGCTATAAGAAACACAACAGTTGGAGCTTAGAATAATATGATTACCGTTGGAATGAATTACAAAGTGATTCCGGGAAAAGAACAAGATTTCGAAGACAAGTTTGCTGCAGTCATCGATGCACTTAATGTCGCCGAAGGCCATACGGAATCAAAGCTGTGGCGAGATGTGAGTGAAGATAACTCGTATCTAATCACTAGCGATTGGAATGATGAAGCTGCCTTCGGTGCATTTATTCGTAGCGACGAATTCCGTGCTGTAACCAACTGGGGATCGGAACAAATACTTGCAGGACGCCCAAGTCATACGGTCTACAAGCATTCCTCGCCAGTCGGACCTCCTGGACAATAACGCACTAAATCTTCAAGAATATCTTCTTGTAGTACATTAGGTAGACCAATCCCCATTTGATCAGTAGCACGCCACTGACAATCACAAGGGTGCTGTATGCGCCGGTCAAGGATGCTGGGCCAGCGAATAATTTGTAGGCGATTTGCTCAAAGTCGATGAAAGCACCTGCCATATAGATGAAGATAGAATTGGCACCGATGACGACGAATAGCTTAGTCCCCCAGCGGATTTTCCAAACGTCGATAACCATGTAGAAAATCGCCAATAACAAGAGGCTCCAGCCGGCACAGTACAACACGAAGGAACTCGACCATAGATTCTTATTCAACTGGAACTGTACGGCAGATTCTTGGCTCCAAGCCCACCCTAGTCCAACACATACCAACCCGCTGAGCAGCATCGTTGTTGTTTTTCGCATTCCACCATGATCCGTCCGCATCAACATCTGTCCAGTGATTACACCTATTAATGCGGTTGCGATCGCTGGTATCGTCGCAAAGATACCTTCGGGGTCACGATCTCCTTGGTAGAGGACTCCGATGCGAATTAATGTTCGGTCAATGTAATCGGTTAACGTGTGGCCGGGCGTCAGATCGTTCGCACCGAACTCAGGCACTGGAATAAATCGTAGTGCTGCCCAGTAACCAAGTAGCAAACCAACAATTGTTAGTAGTCTGCCGGTTAACTGTGTGCGCATTGCAATTAGTGCTGCGAACATATAGGCCAGACCAATGCGTCCCAGGACGCTGGGGTAGCGAACATCTGCCCAAGCGTTGGTGCTCGTCCAATCGGTTGGCAGGCCGTTGTAAATAGTCCCCAGCACGACGAGCATCACTCCCCGCTGAATAATATGGCGATAAATTTTACCGTTGCTCGCACCCCGAGATCGACGGCTAGCGATTGACATCGGAGTGGATACTCCGGCGATGAACAGAAATAAAGGAAAGATTAAGTCATAGGGTTCAAAGCCGTTCCACGTTGGATGTTCTAATCGAGCCAATAACCAAGTCAGCCAGTTCGCTGAGGTGATGGCAGATAATGCAATCAGTATTTCATGTCCACCGATTATCCAGAACATGTCGAAGCCACGCAGTGTGTCGAGACTTACCAAGCGATCGTTATTGGTGTTGGCGGTACTCATGTTTACACATTCCTTGTTCTAGTGGTTTTGTTTGGTTTTGCGTATCGACTCGCCAGCATGTAATGATATCAATTAGTGACCCGTTGACGATAGATTTAACCACTCATTTAGAACAATGACCACGAAATATATAACCGGATCTTAATGTCGGGATAAATATATTTGGTAATGGCTAGGCAATTTGGTAGCATGATGAATCCGAAGAGTTTCTATTGATGAATTCCCTATTCCAAGGTATATGTTCGATGCAAATATGGGTGTGGATTACTAATAACGTATTGTTGTCTTGTGTTGCCGCGGTGGGTATTGTTCTATTATTATTATTTTTGCGTGACGTCATCCAAACTCGCCACGCGATCCAACGCAATTTTCCCGTAATCGGCCACTTGCGTTATTTCTTCGAAACAATTGGTCCTGAAATCAGGCAGTACTTCGTTGCCAACGACAAGGAAGAGAAACCTTTTAACCGGGATGAACGTCGATGGATATATGCGTCGGCCAAGGGCGCCAATAATACTTTTGGCTTCGGCACCACAGAACAGCTTTATGAGATCGGCTATCCCATTGTCAAGCATGCTGCCTTTCCATATCCAGATGCAGAAGCGTACGCCGTGGGCGGCGATGAAACCGCAGTACCAGGACTTAAGGTGCTCGGCGAAATTCACGGTCGTGAGCGCTGCTTTCGACCGAATTCCATCATCAATATTTCGGCGATGTCCTTCGGGTCACTAGGTGAGAAGGCGATTTCGGCGTTAAATCTCGGAGCGAAAGCAGCCGGTTGCCTGCACAATACAGGGGAAGGCGGTATCAGTCCCTATCACGCACTTGGCGGGGATTTAATGTGGCAGATTGGCACGGGCTATTTTGGTGCGCGCCGCGACGGCAAGTTTTCCCTTGATGTGTTACATCAACAAATTGAAGAACATCCCCAAGTCCGTTGTTTGGAAATTAAGTTATCCCAGGGCGCTAAGCCCGGCAAAGGTGGAATATTGCCTGGTGCCAAGGTGACTTCACAGATCGCAGCGATTCGAGGGATCCCCATTGGGCAAGATTGCATCTCACCCAATGGGCACACAGAGTTCTCGGACGTGGATGGCTTGATTGACTTTATTGAACGTATTGCCGAACGGACTGGTTTACCCGTGGGAGTTAAGAGCGCGATTGGGCATTTAGAATTTTGGCACGAATTAGCCGAGAAAATGAAGGCTCGAAACGAAGGGCCTGACTTTATTACTGTGGATGGAGCTGAGGGAGGGACTGGAGCTGCACCGTTGACGTTTAGTGACCATGTTGCGTTACCTCTTAAAGTCGGATTTGCGAGAGTTTATCCTATTTTTCAAGAAGCGGGACTGTCGCGAGGCATCACTTGGATTGGTAGCTCAAAGCTCGGTTTTCCCGACCGCACAATGGTCGCGTTGGCGATGGGCATGGATATGGTTGGCGTTGCACGTGAAGCAATGATGGCGATTGGTTGTATCCAAGCACAAAAATGCCATTCCGGGCACTGTCCGGTGGGAGTTGCGACACAAAGCAAATGGTTGCAGCGTGGATTAGATGTTGAGGATAAAGCACATCGGTTTGCGTTGTATATCAAAACATTTCGCAAAGAACTATTGGCGCTGGGGCGAGCTGCCGGTTATGAACATCCGCAGCAAATCACCTCAAGGGATATTGAAGTCTGTACGGGCGTCAACCAGTTTTCGACTCTCGAAGAAAGCCTCGGATACAAGAGCGACCGTCTAACGCTGGGCAGCATGGCGGAATTGGAACCTTAGATGTGAATTTAGCAGCGGCCCTACGACGTGCTGCCGCAGGGCGAATTTGTACTAAGCTGCTTGGATCGACCGCATTTCCGCTTTGATGGTGAAAGTGGTTAATGCGATGGCCATCAGGCAAGCGGCGATAATAATCAGGAATCCCGCATCCCAATTGTCACCATAGTATTCGACGATCCACGGTATGAAGATGCTTGCTGTTAATGAACCGCCGATATAGCCAAATAGGCCAGTGAATCCCGCGGCCGTGCCAGCTGCTTTTTTGGGTACAAGATCGAGTGCAAACACGCCAATCAGCATCACTGGACCGTAGATTAAGAACCCTATGCAAATTAACATGGCGATATCGATGTTTGGTTGACCACTCGGATTGAGCCAGTAGATAACGATACAAATTGTCGTCAAAACCATGAAAATGATAACGGCAGGGGCGCGGCGACCTTGAAACACTTTGTCGGATAGGAAGCCGCAAGCAATTGTACCGGGGATTCCTGCTAACTCATAGAACGAATAGGCCCAACTCGATTCGTCAAACGTGAATCCCTTTTCAGCTTGTAAATATGTGGGAGCCCAGTCAAGGACGCCGTAACGAACCAAATAAACAAAGGCATTAGCAATCGCGATCGCCCAGAGTAGCCGATTGGTAAGGACGTATTTAAAGAAAATGTCCGCTGTGGAAAATTCGTCTTCGTGCGAGGAATTATAGCCAAAAGTCACTGGGTAATCTTGATTGTATTCCTCAATTGGCGGTAGCCCTTGTGATTGAGGGGTGTCCCTTACCGTAAACAGGATTACCACAACAATGGCCAAAGCAAAAAAACCGTGTACATATAAAATTGAATGCCAATCCCCAAACCATGCAACGGCAAAGATTGCCAAAGGCCCCACTAAAAATGCGCCAATATTATGAGCGACATTCCAAAATGACATCCATGTCCCACGCTCGCGTGGACTAAACCAATGAACCATCACACGGCCACTCGGTGGCCAACCCATTCCCTGAAACCAGCCGTTAATCAACAGCAGCGTAAACATGATCGGAATGGAAGAGGTAGCCAGCGGAACCAACCCCATCGTAATCATAATCAATGCGCTAACAAACAAGCCAATCGCCATGAAATAGCGAGAGTTGCTGCGGTCGGAAATGCTACCCATCAGAAATTTAGATAAACCATAGGCAATGGAAACGCCGGATAATGCGATGCCAAGTTCTGTTTTAGAGAATTCTCCCGTTTCAATTAAACTAGGCATCACTAAAGTGAAGTTTTTGCGAACGAGATAGTAGCCGGCATAACCGACGAAGATGCCTAGGAATACTTGCCAACGCATACGGCGATAAAATCGAGAGTCGAAGTCGCCAACTTCTTGTTGAGCGGGTGGTTTTAGAAATCCGTACATGGCGGCTGGTCGCAGTTCTCTTGCAGAAAGTGGGATTTTAGGAAAACTGCCACGAATGAACAGGTTTACTGTAGCACCCTAGGGCTACTTATCAAGTGGGTTACTTGCAAGCACCACTATCGATTGCCTCGTAGATTAATGGGCGGATGGCGATATCCAACAGAGGAGTATAGGGTAGCAGTTGACTCAGAACGACTACGCATAGATCGTCTTTCGGGGCAATCGAAAAATGAGTGCTCGCCTTGTTGCACCAACCATATTCCCCAATAAGTCACGGTAAGTTGGGCTCGATAATTTCAGCCACGACCAGAAAGCCTAGACCAAAACCGATATCCGGCCGTAGTGCCTGCAAGTCGTTGTTGGCCGACAAGTTGTTAAAGTGTTGGGGTCACCCGTCGAAAGTTGATGGCAAATATACCGCGTAGGTCGGCAAGGGCAACCATGCTTCCCTAGCTTAACATTACTAGTATGTGGATGGTGTTCAATCTATGCAGCGTTTAACGGAACGTCGTAAATATTCCATCACTTTGGGGGAAATTCCATAAAAAGGTGTGCAGAAACTATTGGAATTACTCCGAATACCCTTACATGCGGAAAAACCGATACATGTGTTATGTTCAGATATTTGAGCGATTGTAACGGAAGAAGCAACATTATTTAAATTTGTGGTTCCAAACGTTTTGGGTGTTTCCTTAGCTATTTAATATGGACCATAGAATGTTTTTAATTGGGGGATAGGAATATGAAACTCAGTAAGTTACTACTGCTGGGTGCGTTTGCACTAGCAACTTTTAGCGGACAGGTTTCCGCAGAAGAATTGCAGCAACCGGTTATTCAACCTATTGCTTTCACGTTACAGGATGATGCAGCTGCAGATTCCGAAGCGAAGAAATGGAATATTTTCAAGCGTGATGACAAGGCGTTGGATATCAGTGGTTGGACGCAATTTGGATATCATGATCGTAACAACGGTCTTTTTAATGACAATGCCAAACAGGGCACTGTCCATCAAGTTTGGTTCGCGTTTGATAAAGCTTATGACGCTGATGCCGAAGGGCTTGGTTTCGGTTACCATTTCGATCTAATGTACGGTGCCGAC
>JABHUV010000075.1 GCA_018658605.1 Planctomycetaceae bacterium
AATGTGGGTTCCGTGTTAGGACACATTGCCTTGCCAGGAAACAGTGAATATTGCGCCAGTAAATTCGCACTGCATGGATTCTCCGATGCCTTACGAGCCGAGTTGTCAAATGAAAAGATTGATGTTGTACTTGTAAGTCCTAGTACAACCAGAACCGAATTTTTTGACTCATTGTTGGCTGGGCCTCAAGCGAGCAAGTCGGATAAGGGTATGAGCGTACAGGTCGTTGCCGGAAAAATAGTCCGTGCGATTGAAAAAGGAACGCGTGAAAGCATTTTGTCGTGGACATCACTGATTGGAATTTGGCAGGATAGAATATTTCCATCGCTGACGTCTTGGCAACTCACTCGCTGGTATCACCGCAACAGCAAGTAGCGCAGGCAAGTAATACGATAAGGTGGTTTAGGATAGATATGACCGACGAACTTTGGAGAAACGAATATCCTTTTGAATCCAATTTTATGGAATTGGATGATGGGAATCGTCTGCACTACGTGGACCAAGGATCTGGCCCACCGGTTCTGATGGTTCATGGTAATCCAACATGGTCTTTTTACTATCGGCACCTCGTGCAATCCCTGCAGGATCGCTATCGCGCGATAGCCGTCGACCATATTGGCTGTGGCCTGAGCAGCAAGCCACAGAGATATCCCTACACACTGACACAACACATTCAAAATCTAACACGGCTAATGGAACACTTGGAGTTGGATGGCGTCCATTTAGTGGTACACGATTGGGGTGGACCCATCGGCTTAGGGATGGCAGGGAAATTCCCAGAGAAAATTTGCAGTTTGACAATTCTAAATACAGGTGCCTTCCCGCCGTCGTATATCCCCTGGCGTATTTTGGCGCTCCGATTTCCTTGGCTAGGATCGCTGGCGATTCGGCGATTCAATCTATTTGCCGGTCCAGCTACTTGGATGACAATGAACCGCACGAAATTGTCAGGTATTGCTAAAGCTGGTTTGTTAGCTCCCTATAAAGGTTTTGCAAACCGAGTGGCAATCGACGCTTTCGTCAAGGACATCCCGTTTTCCAAATTTCACCATGTTTACAATGAACTTGCCCAAATTGAAGAAAATCTTGTCCATTTAGCCGACAATCCGATCCAGCTTATCTGGGGCATGCAGGATTGGTGTTTTTCTCCTAAGTGCTTAAGTAAATTCCAAGAACTCTTTCCAAAGGCTCATATCCTGAAAATTGCCGACGCGGGTCATTACGTATTAGAGGATGCCAAAGCAGACGTCCTCGCAGCGGTTTCCACGTTTCTTGACACAACGGTGACATCTGTTTCAACGACTAGTGGTGAATAAAGATGGCACAGCAATCGTTAGGACAAATGGCCACGCTCGCTTGCCTGTTGGAAGTGTCTGCACCCAAACCTGGGAATGTTCACCGTGGCGCGGATTTTGAGAATCTGACGTTTTATGATTTTCAAACCAGTGCAGTCGCGATTGGACCTGTATTTGACCTCGCAAAGCAGCACCGAGTTGGGAGTATGGTGCTGGCCGCGCTGCAGGCAACTCAATCCGTCGTGTCGACGAATACGAATCTCGGGTTAATGCTACTCATGGTGCCACTCGCTAAGACGATTGCATTTAACAAAACCGCCATGCAGATCGTTATGAACGAGTTAACCGCCGAAGATGCTCAAGATGTTTATCAAGCAATTGCACTCGCCGGCGCAGGAGGGATGGGCCAAGTTGAATCAATGGATGTCGCCGATGCGGCGCCTGAATCGTTACTTGAAGCGATGCACGCCGCTCAAGATCGAGATCTGATTGCGGCACAATATGGAAATGGGTTCGTTGATTTTTTTGCGGATGCAGTTCGGCCGCTTCGAGAAAAACTGCAGGCAGGGACGATTCTGACTGAAGCAATTGTGGAAACCCATGTACAATTTATGAGTCGACACCTAGATAGCTTAATTGCTAGAAAGTGTGGCGTTGAAATCGCTGAGGAAGCGGCGAGGCGTGCACAAGTTGTTGTGGATGTGCGTGCTGAGGATTCAGGTCTCTATGAACGTGAACTCAGTGAGCTTGATTTCTGGTTGCGAAGCGATGGACATCGACGCAATCCTGGTACGACAGCCGATTTTATTGGCGCCGCAATATTTGTGGGGCTCATCGAAGGTTGGGTGTTGACAGGACAATGATAACGAATGTGATAGGGGCAAACGCACGCATGTGCATGGATATAAAATGACAAAACAATACTGCGTAAGGTTAAAAAAAGAGAGCTTGATTTTCAGTGCCGCTCATTTTATTACATTCGCTGGAAATATTTGCGAACGCCTACACGGTCATAACTATCGAGTGTTCGCCGAAGTTTATGGACCATTGGATGAAAATGAATATGTAATCGACTTCATCGCATTGCGTGATGCTTTGCATGGGATTACTCAAGAACTAGACCATCGCATGCTGTTACCCGAATCGCACCCGACGATAAAGGTGCAGGCGGATGAAAGAGAAGTACTTGTCACCTTTGAAGAGCGCCGTTGGGTGTTTCCGCTCGACGATTGCGTGATCTTACCAATGAATAATACTACGGCGGAACGGTTGGCTGAATATATTAGTGATCGATTGATGTCAGCATTGAACGCACAGGGGATTACGAATATTCAAAAGCTCGTTCTGGGAGTAGATGAGAACGAAGGTCAGTGGGCAATTGCGACGACGGAAGTCGCTCAATAGGCGGAACGCCTGCTGTTGGAGAATGGCGGTTAATCTGGCATGTTTCTTTTTTCGGTGAAGCGAGTTAAAATCGAACGCTATGTCTAAAACCCCGATGATGCAGCAATATGATGATGCAAAAACCGTCTGCGGTGATGCGCTGTTGTTGTTTCGAATGGGCGATTTTTACGAACTATTCCACGAAGATGCGCGGATTGCGTCGGGTGTGCTCGGACTGTCACTGACGAGTCGTGATAAAGGCGAGAACCCCATTCCGATGGCAGGCTTTCCCTATCATCAACTCGATGGTTATCTGGCTCGGTTGATCAAAGCTGGGCATCGCGCGGCAGTGTGTGATCAAGTCGAAAATCCAAAGGAAGCGAAAGGGTTAGTTAAGCGTGAAGTGGTACGTATCGTGTCACCAGGCACACTCACCGATGAAGCTCTGCTAGATCCACGTGAAAGCAACTATCTACTGGCCATTGTCAAAGATGTGGAGGATAGTCGTCGTAAAACCGGTTTGCTCGAAGATTGCAACGACGCGCGCATTGGCTTGGCATGGGCTGATTTATCCACCGGAAGATTCTTGGCGTCGGTTTGTACTTTGGGGCAATTAGCAGACCAAATCGTGCGGATTGGGCCTGCCGAAGTTATTATTGACGAAGACGCACAGTTCATTCCTGAATATCTTGCGGACCAGTTTATGCTGACTCGTCGCCCAGCCTGGGCATTCTCGCACGATGGCGCCGAAACAGCACTGGCAAGACAATTCCAAACGCATCATCTCGAAGGTTTTGGGTTCACCGATGATGATCGTCCCGCGATTCGAGCAGCGGGTGCATTGATGGATTATTTGCACACGACTCAAAAAACATCCCTCGATCATTTTGTAAATCTGCTACCTTATCGAGTTGGCGATACGCTTGAAATCGATGAAGCGACTCGTCGTAGCTTGGAAATCTCGCGTACCATTCGTGATGGCAGTCGCGAGGGATCGCTATTGTCCGTAATGGATAAGACGGCTACGGCGATGGGTTCGCGTTTGTTAGGCGATTGGGTGGGAAACCCGCTAACAGACTGCGGTCAAATTGAGCAACGGTTTGATGCGGTACAGGAACTGTGTGGTGACAATCGACTGCGACACGTAGTGCGTCAACAGTTGCGCGACGTGTACGATATTTTGCGTTTACTGGCTCGTATATCTACCGGTCGCGCTAGTCCCCGCGATCTTGGGCAAATTGGCACCACACTAAAACAGTTACCTCCCATTCTTCTTGACCTCGTAGCGTGCCAAAGCAAACTGCTTATACATGTTCGCGAGAATATCAACCCGCACGATCAGTTATGTGAATTGCTAGACAAGGCACTTGTCGACGAATGCCCGCTTACCACTCGTGACGGCGGAATGATTCGAACCGGCCATGACACTGAGTTGGATAAACTGCAGAAATTGGCAGCAGGCGGTAAGCAGTGGATTGCCGAATATCGAGCACGGGAGGCGGAACGTATCGGTATTCCAACGTTGAAGGTTGGATTTAACAAAGTATTCGGTTACTACTTGGAAGTAACCAACGCTAACAAAGACAGTGTTCCCGTGGAATATACACGTAAACAAACGCTCAAGAATGCCGAGCGGTATATCACCGAAGAGTTAAAAGAACACGAAGAAAAGATATTGTCCGCGGACGATAACGCGCGTCAACTTGAGATCGAAATATTCGTAAAAGTTCGCAACGAGGTACAAGCATGCCAACTGTCACTAAAGCAAACGGCAGACCAACTCGCACAACTCGATGTGCTGCAGTCACTTGCAGAGTTAGCCGTATTGCGAGGGTATTGTCGTCCGGAAATGAGCATAGAACCGGTGTTGGAGATTTGCGCTGGCCGACATCCGGTGTTGGACATTATCGAACCGGATGGTACGTTCATTGCCAACGATACTTTGGCGGATCCCGAGGACAGTAACCTGTTATTG
>JABHUV010000137.1 GCA_018658605.1 Planctomycetaceae bacterium
CGCACAACCGATGAGACCGGCAGCGATGATTTGGTAAGTAACGTAGGAAGGCCCAAATGGACCATTGGGATCCGTTGGGTCAAAACCTTTGCGTCCCATTCCCGTTTTGACAGCCTCATACATCGAATCTAAGCCGATGGTGTAAATTGCTAAGAAGGTTGTAACGATGACACCAAAGGACAGGACGACGAACTGGGTGTAATCGGTGATGATGACGGAAATCATGCCGCCGAGCACGGTATATACAAGAACCAAAATCAACAGAACTGTCATGACGATAATCAACGCATTACCATCGATTGGCAAGCCTGTTGCACCAACAATGAATTTTGCGCCAACTTGCAGGAATAATCCCATGTTTAAAATACCGGCCACCGATAATATGATGCCACCGACTATTCGTACTTTACGACCGAAGCGTTTTTCGTAATATTCGGGAATCGTCAACACCCGATGCGCACGCAATGGTTTTACAATGAAACCGGTAAGCCCAACAAATAATGTCGATCCACCTGCTATTAATGCCATATGAAAGGCGGCAAAGCCGCCGTTGAAGCCACTTTGCGCCATATACATGACGGTGATGAGCCCCATTTCTGTTCCGGTCATTGTGGCGACACCTAGCCATGGACCAACGCTGCGACCAGCACCTATATAAGCGTCCATATTCGTGGTATATCGTGTTACATAGATTCCAATGACTAATGAAATCGAAAGATAAATCGCCACAATTATCCAGTCGAGAATCGAAAAATGCGTCAATTCGTGAATCTGTAGGTTGGCGATGAAAAGATGCATTTTGTGATTGGTGGTTTGGTAAGTTTCAAAAGCACAAGTAAATATGATAACCTAAACAGCAATCGCAAACTTAACCTAATTGCGAATAACCAATCACGAGTAAGGACCACGTGGACAATGATGAAATCATATTCAATTTGGCGTTGTTGTTTTGTGTTGGCCTTGTCGATGCATTTAGGTGCAAGTCTAGCAGCCACACCGATTCGAGTTGCTTGTGTCGGTGACAGCATAACCTATGGTGCTGCAATTCAAGATCGCGTCAATAATAACTATCCAGTAGTACTTGGTCGCCTGTTGGGCGACGGATATGATGTCAAGAATTTTGGCGTCAACGGAGCGACATTGCTGAAAAAAGGAGACAAGCCTTATTGGAAAGAGTCGGCGTTTGCAGCGGCCAAAAAATTTGAGCCTCAATTGGTGATTATCAAGCTCGGCAGCAACGATAGTAAACCGCAGAATTGGAAATACAAAGACGAATTCACTAAGAATTTGATAGACCTGATCCGTATTTTTGAGCGACTTGAATCCAAACCACAGGTTTGGATTTGTAAACCCGCACCCGTAGTTATGGACCGCTGGGGTATTACCGAGGCAGTTGTCAAGCAGGAAGTTATTCCGGCAGTAGTGGCTGCTGCTAGACAGTCCAAAGGTGTCAAGCTGATCGACATTTATAAGATTTTGGCCCCCCATCCGGAATTATTTCCTGATGGAGTACATCCCAATGCAGCCGGTGCCAAGTTGATGGCCGTGGAAGTTCATCGCTATTTAAAATAGAATTTTCCTGCCAATCGAAGGGTTTATAACAGTTGTACAGAATATTTTGGGAACATTTTACCCAAACTATGCGTCTTAACCGTATGAGTGTTGCTTTAAGGCGTATCTGTTAATCATTATGGTTAATGAAACAGCGCAATGAGCTGCACGACCGTGTTGAAATAGGCGATTCCGGTAATCTGCAGTTGCGACGTTATATACCATTGAAAATGCGCCTCAAATCCTTCCTCCTCTCAACGTATCGTTGACATATAGAACAGGGAAACGACCCGATGTTGAAACGAACTAACCAAACGCTATTAAGTCTTTTTATAGTAGCTTCACTTTTTTACGTTCCCAGTATCGTGCGATCTCAGGAAGCTCCGCCGGTTGCTGCTACAGTCGCGACTGAGCAAGCGGAAGAAGGGGGTGATAAAAAGAACTCGTTATTTGAACAGACGATTTACGTCCCCTACGACAAATTATCAAAAGTATTTGAGTCTCCGTCGCGTGGTGTTTTCTTGCCGTACGATGAATTCCAAAAATTGTGGCAAGCGGCTCGTGCGAAGAATGCCGCGAATAACCCTGTTTCGATTCCTCTGCGATCAATGATCACATCGATCTCGTCTGAAGCTACAGTTCGCGGGGATGTTATGCAGGTGTCCGCTAAGTTGTCGATTCAAATGCTGGGCCTAGGTTGGCATGAAATCCCATTGCGTTTAGCGGATGCGGCAATCTCTGAGGCAAAAATTGGCGATGAAACTGCGCGTATCGTTTTTCGGCCTGGGCAGGGTTACTTTCTGTTGATGCAACGGCAGGAAAATGACGCTGCGGATATCGACTTAGATCTCCAATACGCGCGGACCTACAATCAATCACCGGGCTTGAATCAAGTTTCATTTCAAGCTCCTCAAGCATCCATTAACCGCTGGAAGATCACGATTGCTGACCCAGGTGTGAAAGTAAATGTGCAGCCGTTAGTGGCTGCCACTGAAACACAGGATGGCGCGGCGCGGGATAATGCCAGTGGTGACCCAGTCCCGCCGGTAACACCTGCAACTGAGACTGTCTTGATTGCTTTCTTTGGCTTAACCCCCCAAGTTCATATCGACTGGACACCACGCAGTGAAGGTGCTGCGGGATTACAGGCGTTAGCGACCGTGCAGACTCGTCAAAGTGTAGTTATCGGTGAGGGGTCTCAGCGAACACGAGCCCAAATAGTCTATTCAATTACTCGCAGTGAATTGCGTGAATTGAAGTTACGGATTCCTGTAGGACAGAAAATTTCCGGGGTATTTGATGCAAATGTTCGTCGCTGGGATGTTGCCTTGGAAGAGGGATATCAAATTATTACGATTGAGTTGTTCGAGCCAGCGGACTCTACCCAAACCATTAATATCGAATTGGAACGGTTTGATCTTGAAGTAGGTATGCAAAACGAATCGGTTGATGTCACCATTCCAGAGATCGAAGCGTTAAATGTTTCACGACAACAAGGACTCGTGATGATCAAAGTGGAAGGTGACTTGAGAGCTGATGTTGATACGCGGACTGGTCTGCTACAAGTCGATGCCGCCGAAGTTAATGCTGGTCAGGGTTTAGACTTTGTTTATCGCTATGCTGCTTTGCCCTATGAGCTCATCCTCAAAATTGAAAAACTGCAACCGCGTGTCACGGTTGAGGAATATGTCAATATCCAAATTACTCCACAATTAACCCGTATGAGTGTAACGACTTTGTTAGACATTCAACGCGCCGGGTTATTTCACGTAGATTATGATGTTCCTGAAGGTTATCGAGTGCGCAGCGTTCGGGGGATAGCTGCTGCGGATGTGACGGCTGCTGTTGTCGAAAACCATCATGCGGTAGAGAACGCTGCTGGGAAATACCGAGTGAATTTTTCACGGAAAGCTGTCGGTCACGTGGCGCTACAGGTTTCCGTTGAAAAGGTGCGTACCGATGTAAACCTGTTGACGCCGACGGGTGAGGCTTCGCAGTACACTTTCTCGTTGCCGCGCATTGTTGCCGCAAGTGTCGAGCATGTTCAGGGTAATGTGACAGTATTAGCTCCAGAAGGTTTACGTGTAACACCGATGGATACTGCCGGTGGGCAGAGCGTAGCCATTAGCGCAGTACAACCGAGTATTGCGGGCTTGGTGCAACTGAATAGGGTTGGTAGTTCGCAAGCAGTTCACGCATTCAGGTATGCCAGTGAATCATTTAATCCGACATTCTCCGTTGAACGTAGACAGCCTCAGATCGAAGTGGGTCAGTTAGTGATTGCTGATGTGCAATCCGGAATCATCAATCACTCCGTAACACTAGCTTATGACGTTCGCTATAGCGGCGTGAAAAAACTTAGATTAGATATTCCTACAAGTTTGATCGAGATGATCCGCAATGACTCGAAATTCGTGCAAGAATCTGTTATGACTCCGCGGCCGGATGATCTTGCTGATGACTATACGGCTTGGCAGTTGACTTCAAATCGAGAACTATTTGGAGAATTCCAAGTAGAGTTGTCGTGGATAGAATCGTTAGAGGATTTGCAAGTCGGATCGGCCGCGAGTGTTTTCC
>JABHUV010000164.1 GCA_018658605.1 Planctomycetaceae bacterium
AAGCATCCTGTTCCGACTCAATTGGCTGAGATCTGGGAGCAGTTAGACAGAGCGGAACGCCGCAAACTGGAGCAGGTGATATCGGAAATGCAGGACCGAAAATGAGTCCAACAACGGGTCCCTGTTTTTCATAACGGTGCAAGACGGACCTTAACGGAGTTGGTGAAGAAAACTTCTCTTGCGCCAGCGGTGACTACTTGTCATAATGGAACAAATGGTGCTTTAGAAATCTGTAACACAACGAGTCCAAATCATGGGGTGGAATCCGCGTCAAGGTAAAGCGTACTTTTACACCAGCTACCGAGATATCCACGGCCGCGTGCGAACTAAGTACATCGGCACTGGGGCAAATGCACAGGCGGTAGCCAGTGGAATCAACAAATCAAGGCAGGATAGAAAACAGCAATACACAGATCGGTTAAAAGCAAGGCAACAATTTGATGAGCTGAACAAGCTCATCAAACCTATTGAACAGGAAGCGACGTCGGTTATCCGAGCAGCCATGCTATTGGCTGGTTTTCGAGCATATCCCGGCGGACGCTGGCGGAGGAGGCGAATGATGCAAGAAGTAAGACAACAAACGCCCGAATTGAAAACACTCGGTGACGCGATTGAAGCGGCGGAATCGGGTGATTCGCGGGGACTCAATGTGATCCGTAATTACCTGATTGCTAATCCAGACCACTGGAAGTCATCTGGAGATGTCGCGATCCTCGCTGTCCGCCAATGGATACAAAAAGCGAGCGGCGGTGACCTAATGATGCGGGAAATGCTAGGCAAGAAACAAGCTGATCTTCGCAACAGCCTCAAGACGGCCGTCGATGATCCCGTTGAACGACTTTTCATTGACCGGGTTGTGTTGACATGGTTTCGCGTCAACTATTTTGAGAGACTCTGCGCACTTGCTGAGCCTGCAAATGTCACTTGGGCGCGAATGCAGGCCGAGCAGCTCCAGCGTGCTGAGACAAGTCACAGTCGCGCTTTGCGTGATTTTTTGAACTACCGTGATCACAGGCCGGATATCACGATCGAAATTCGCGAAGCCGAGTCGCCAAAGGCGAAATTCGTCCCCCAAAGTGCGACAACATCGTTCCTGCCGGCCAACCGAATTCACGATTTGTTGCCGCTTCCCATCTAGCGCGGCCAAATCTGTAAATTACAGAATTTAAGAATATGTGTTCGTAGTTCTGTGACCCCACCACCGGGCCGCCGGGCAAGGAAATAAGGGGCTACTCGTCGGTCGTTTTATTCGATGGAAACTCTGGGTCGTCCAGAATATTTTCTGGCAAAGCCCGACCTGGCTTTATCTGTTTTTTCTTGGATTGTCCACGGCGCGGCGGAAGATTTGAGAAGTGCAAATAACAACAAAAGAAGTATATGATTACAAAAAAGTAGATGTCCGCGATAACATCAGTTCCATCAAGACGGATATTCCCATTTTCACAAACGATCGCAAGACTATAGACATGGAAGCAGATGCCTAGAAATCCGCTCAATACAAATACCCGCCCCACAAACCGTCGCTTTTCGTCGCTATGAACGGCTAGAAAAATAATGACCGCCACTATACCCAATATCGTAGCGACGCAAATAAACGCTTCCATGGCTAATCCCCTTTATTCAAGTCGTAATAAGTTATCTAACGCAATCCTTACGTTACCAGTGTGGGCAGAATAGTATCAAATCAGCGGTCAACCGGCGATAGCAGAACGACTACACACCAACCAGCCCCTGCTCATGTGTTCGTAGTTCCTACCCCACCACCGGGCCGCCGGGCAAGGAAAATAGGCTGAACGCTACTCGTCGTCCGGCCTGCTGGGGCTTAGCGCAGGGGTAATACGGACGGCATCACGGATCTGTTGTAACAACTCGATGACCCTGCCAACGGCAAACATTGAGAGTACACCTCCGACTGTGTAGCCGACCCATGCACCGATTTGAGTGGAACTGAGTTCATCGGAGTTAGCTATCGTAAATCCGATAAGCACAACTCCGCAGAGTATTGCAAGAAAATAATAGATAGCCGGAAGACTGGATAGTGCCTCGTAATCTGTCGGTCTTGAAGCGTGTGTTGAACGACTCGGCGGCGGAGTAACTGCTGATGGTGAATCCTCAACTGAATCTGATTCAGTGTCATTCATAACCCACGTTCCAAACTTCACGATTAAAAATATAACCGCGGCAAAGCACAAAAGCACAACGTACCCATCCATAACACACCTCCATTTAACACAGAAATAACACGCGGACTATTACAAACGTGACCTCGCCGAGGCCACCTGCGACCAGTCTACCAAATCACAACACGAAGTGCTTGGTTAGATGGCGGCTCGTATCTAGCTAGGTACATATGAAGCAGCGATCAATTCCCCGCATGCGCCGCCTTTCGTTAACTATAGCATCAGCGCTATCCGATAATAGCAGTAGCGTGGAACAACTGTTTTCCGATCAGATAAACACGAAACCCAAAGGGACTTATCATGGCCGACTATCTGAAATTCAAGAAGATGATTACGCCGATACTCATTCAAATTGTGTTTTGGATCGGTGTGATTACTTGCGTTTGCCAAGGTGTGTGGATCGTTGTCGAATGGGAGCCGTCTTCTGGAATTCCTCCCGGTGGCCAAGCAATCCTGCTAATCGGCCTTGGTCCCATCGCAATTCGTTTGGTGTGTGAGTTGCTAACCGTCATATTTTCGATTAACGACTCCCTCGCGGAAATCAAAATTATCCTCGAAAAGAAACCCGAGGGTGTTTCAGATCTGCCGGGCTAAACGCGTGGTCGCGACCTTATCAGTCAGCTACACTCACCTTTTCGAATGAACCTCAAATGCGCTGGCTATGTAGATGAAGTTAGTCGAAGCCACATTCGACCAGCTTACCAAATCACAACAGGAAGTGCTTGGTTAGAGCCCACCACCGGGCCGCCGGGCAAGGAAAATAGGGGGGGTATACGTCCGGCCTGCTCGGGCTTAGTGCAGGGCTACTCGACCGGTTTAGGTGGTTCTTCCGACTCTGTAGTCGTAATAGCTGGCTTGTCCTTTTTGAATATGAGGAGTAAAGACAGAAACCAAAGGAATGGCATGATTATATTTGGAATTGATTTAAAAATGATCTCGACAACAGCCAATTGGCGGCCCATTTCACCCACCAAGAGTTCTTCTTTTTGCATAATCCCATCGACAATTGACTTTTCGAGCAGAAATCTCAATGGCCAAGAATAAATAAATAAGACCAACGGTAGCATTAAAACGGCTATTCGCCCCTTACGTTTATATGCAACGATAAAAAATGCTAATGCAATAGTGGCTATTAATAAACTCCAAACAACTAGTACAACCAACTCGCTATCCATAACACACCTCCATTTAACACCGGAACAAACACGTGGACCATTTTTAAGCGTGACCTCATCGCGGCCACATTCGACCAGTTTACCAAATCACAACACGAAGTGCTTGGATAGATCACGCACCACCGAGCCGCCGGACAAGGAAAATGGCGATCACTACCCATGCCCAGCGTCGCGGAGGATCTTGGCTGCGGAGGCGGGCGCTACTCGTCACCCAACGCCTGCTCATGTGTTCGTAGTTCCGTGACCCCATCACCGGGCCGCCGGGCAGGGAAATGTGGGGCCACCTTCGATCAGCTTACCAAATCACAACGCGAAGTGCTTGTTTAGGACGTGGATCGTATCTAGCTAGGTGCATATGAAGCGGGCCGCCGGTTTCCAATCGGGGCTGAAATCAGATACGCTAAAGGCTTGCAACACGCCAACCAATTCAAACGAACACATGCTGCCGGATTGTCAAACGTAACCCCCATTATCAAGGAACCGCTCTGATGAAGACAAAACTCGGACTCTTGTTATTGATGTTGTCTGTTATTC
>JABHUV010000066.1 GCA_018658605.1 Planctomycetaceae bacterium
TAATTGCTGGTTCATTAATTGGAGAAATGCATGGCATGGCATGGCAAGAAATCAACGGGCATCGATACTATTATCGCAGCACCAATACCGATGGCATAATCACTACTGAATATTTTGGTCGTGGCACTGACGCAGAGCTAGCCGCACTCGCTGATACATCAGCGAACAACAAAAGGCTTCAACTGGACCAAGAAGACCAAAGATACATCGACCAGTTATCGGAAGACCTACATACACACAACAGAGTTCAATGGTGGATTGAACGACTAGCACGTGCCGATGGCCTACTCGCGGGCTTTATCCGGCACAATCGTGGCAGCGAGTGGAGAGAAACAAATGCTGACTGATCTATTAAATCAACCAACAGACCTAAATAGCTGTTCCGTCGACGAGTTACCTGACCGCGAGGAGTTTCAGAATACGGTGGATGCTGCCAATGCAGGAGACAGCGATAAGATACTTAAACTTCAAACATTACTCGATCAACACCCTGCTATTTGGCGTCAAGTTGGGGATCTAAATAAACACGCAGTCCTTTCGCTTGTTCGCATGATTGCATGTAGTAACACGCTGCTGCAGGAATCTATCATCAGATCGGTAGAACAGTTAACTCTCGACCTGTCCGAGTCGCAGACACCAACTGCCGTCGAGCGTTTGTTGATCAGTGGAGTTGTATGTGCATGGCTAGAGGTCCAATTAGCAATCACAAAATCAACCGCTCTCGGTGAAGAATCACTGAGACGATCGCGATTCCATTTAAAACTTCGTGAATCCGCCAACCGACGTTTTGAGTCGTCCGTCCGCGCACTTCAACAGTATCGTATTCGTGAAGTAAAGCTAGTTCGGCTAAAGGGCAAGATCGCTGCTGAAGTACGAGCGCGGCAGGCTGATTACAATCAAGTTCTCGCGTCTGAATATCCGTGGCTCGAACAACGCACGGCGTTGGGTGAATAGTGACCTTTTCCAAAAAACACACCGTCAGCATGCTCCCCCGGACTAGCAGACCTGTCCTGGTATATTGTTGCCCATATGGTAAAACTCCATCATGCAACGTTCTTATTATTCAAATGCGATTCCTTTCTTTATTAACGATTCGGTGGAGTCCATTCTTGGGACACTGACTACGCATAGCGACTTTGCTGTCGAACCAACTCAACGCGATGCATGGGTTACTCAGATCACTACGCTGCAGAGCCTACTCATAGATGTCCCGGGATGGATCTACTTTGAGTACGGCATTCCGCGCATAGGTAAAAGAGTTGATGTTGTCATCGTTTCCGACCATGCCATTTATGTTATTGAATACAAGGTTGGTGAAAAACACTTCACAACTGCAGCAACGGACCAAGTAACTGATTACGGCCTTGATCTAAAGAATTTCCACGAGACCAGCCATGATTGTTTCGTAGTCCCAATATTGATTGCCACCGAAGCCCCACCTACTGCGAATCAATTTTCACTAAATGCACATCGGCGTCGGCTATTCCCAGTCATCGAAACTAATGGCAATGACCTTGCTGGGATCATTCAGAATGTTGAATCCTCTATCAAACAATTGGACCCGCCAGAGCCGCGCATTGATGTGGAACATTGGGAAAATGGAAGCTACCGACCTACGCCGACTATTATTGAAGCGGCGTTGGCGCTCTACAACGGCCACGGCGTCGCTGATATCTCTCGCAGTGATGCAAGTGGAGTGTCGTTACACCGAACAACCGAAACCATTTCTGAGGTTATTGCTGATGCCAAGGCAAACTCTAAAAAGGCGATTTGTTTTGTAACCGGTGTCCCCGGAGCGGGAAAAACTCTTATTGGCCTAAACGTAGCCACCCAACATTTTGATAAGGACAATGATCTCTATAGCGTCTATCTTTCGGGGAATGGACCTTTAGTCAAGATTCTCCAGGAAGCACTAGCCATCGACAAGGTCCAACGCGAAGCACAGGCCGGACGCACCTTCCGGAAAGGCGAGGCCCGCAGCGAAGTCAAAATGTTTATTCAGAACGTTCACCACTACCGTGACGAATGCATTATCGACCCTAAACCCCCAGTTGGTCATATAGCACTGTTTGATGAAGCGCAAAGGGCATGGAATCTTCATCAAACCTCGACTTTCATGAAGCAAAAGAAAAACCTGCCAGATTTTAACAAATCTGAACCTGAGTTTTTGTTGTCATGTATCAATCGTCATGATGACTGGGGTGTCGTTGTTTGTCTGGTCGGTGGCGGGCAGGAAATAAACACCGGTGAGGCTGGAATAACCGAGTGGATTACCGCACTAATTCGATCATTTCCAGAATGGCACATTCATGTTTCCGATCGCCTTGAGGATGATGAATTCGGTGCAGGGGACGTGTTGCGCTCAATGACCTCACGCGAAAACGTACATCACAATCCAAACCTTCATCTTGCGGTATCGATGCGATCATTTCGTGCGGAGAATGTATCTCTATTGGTCAAGCAGATACTTGATTTAGACCAATCTGAAGCCAGGAATACGTTGGCGGAATTGCACGATCGGTATCCTATTGTTTTGACCAGAGATCTCGACAAAGCTAAATCGTGGTTACGACGAATGGCTCAAGGAACTGAACGATACGGGATCGTCGTGTCGTCGAAAGCAAATCGCTTAAAACCTCTTGCGATTGATGTACGACTGCAACCAAACCCCATCCATTGGTTTCTGGCGGACAAATCGGATATTCGATCGTCATATCAACTTGAAGATGTCGCAACAGAATTTGATATTCAAGGATTAGAATTGGACTGGGCATGTGTTACCTGGGATGCGGATTTTCGTTTTACAGAAAGCGGTTGGAAACACCATTCATTCCGCGGAAGCCGATGGGTGAACATCAACCAACCCGACCGTCAAACGTATCTGAAAAATGCCTATCGGGTCTTACTTACCAGGGCGCGACAAGGAATGGTTATCGTCGTTCCAGAGGGTGATTTAAACGACCCGACCCGTTTACCAAGTTTATACGACTCTACATTTGAGTACTTAAAAGGACTCGACTTAGAAATCCTATAGCCTGATCAATAATAGCATTTTCGTTTGTCGGCGACATTTTTCATTTGAACAGCTGGCCGGTGAGAGGGTAGGATGTGTGGAAAACAGCTCCGAATTTCCATTGGCGGCTGAAAAGCGGTAGGCTATAAGCTTCGACCTA
>JABHUV010000085.1 GCA_018658605.1 Planctomycetaceae bacterium
AATGAAACCCAAGCTGAAAGAAACTAGCAGGGTTAGAATGATCGTGGACGGTTGGCTAATCATTGTTCGGGACATTTTGGTTTTGGTAAGAATGGAAAGGACAACGGGAACCCAAAAACATTGAATGTGCTTAGCCTAATAGTTTGGCGATTCCGGCGGTCATCGTGGCATCGATTGATGAATCACTAAACGCAACGCTTACTTCATAGCCACCGTTAGCGTATTCTTGGGCGATCGGAATATACCAAGGGCCACCGTCACCATAAGCCGCGGTGGCGACAAAGCGATCGGGCGCAAGTGTCTGTGCCCGTAGTTGATATTCGATGAATGATTCAGCTGGTAGATGTAGCAATGTAATATCACCGAGATTCAACGCACTAAGTAAGATTGGGGTTTTTTGTTCCAGTCGTTGTAACCAACTGAGCATATACGAAGGTCGATTTCGGCCGACCGTCGAATTGGATTTATCCGAGATGCGAGCTTGTAGTTCATCGGCGACAAGTAGGTTACGAGCGGTTGGCAGCATTTCCACAGTCCGCCAGGCAACGGCGGTAAGTGGCTTTTTCTTTATGTTTTTAGCGGCCGCTGCGATACCATCGTAGATCCGTTTCGCAAGTACGTCACGTACGGGGTGTGACCCATCGTTGTATTTACCTGCGGAAACATTTCCGCCAGCACCGGTAAAGTAAATGTGACGACAATGCGGCTCTTCTGCTTGGTGTTGTTTTCTCGCGATACCCACGAAGTCACTAGAAACTAAGCCATCCCCATAATAACTCATAGGGTGTGTCGCATAATAATGACACGCGGCAATCTTTTTGTCACCATTGTAAAAAGCGACGGTCTTCAGCATGGGGTCAATGATGCCTTCCGTCATTGCGCGAATCTTAGGGTCTTTGCAACTGCTGCCCCGCATGGCTTTTATGATGCCGTAGGTGTCTCGATAAATACGTCGGTTCGATGCAACCCGATCTACTTTTGCTTCGCCTTGGCCAACATGAGTTACTGCTTGGGCTGTGCCGAGGCTCTTGCGAACTGCAGCGGCGCCTCGTTTCAGGCAATCGTTGAAATAATCAACTTCCACGATATGAGGTAGATCACCTTCGGCCATCACAATTTTTTCAGCACCAAGGCAAGCGAACGGCGCGTTGTGTTGGTGTACACATTGCACAGCGACTCGATCTGGAGTTGTACCAGCGGCCTTGGCAAGTGCCGTCCGCCATTGGACGTGTGCTTCATTCAGAATTCCAGTCCAGTCGACCGCGACAATGACGATCGGTTTGCCGGCGCCAAGCAAAACAAACCCAATGGCTTGCAGTCTATCGGTTACGCCTTCGACGGGCTTGATCCACCCACCACAGAGCGAATGGCCCATCGGTGGTGTGACGTCGAATTGGAAGGTCGCCAAACTCAGTGGTTGATCTGATTGCTCATCTGCTTGGAGGCTATCCGGAAGTAGTTTCCAAATGGTTGCAGCCGCGACCGTTTGTTGAAGAAATTCACGTCGCTGAGGCTTTTTGGTGGGTGACATAATATATTTACTTGTAGAGGAATGCAGGACTGTTTTGATTGGATGTTTTCTGGATTATAGCATTTTAGGATGAGCGATGTTAAAGGTTATTGATATGGGAATTTGGGGACATTTTAAATAATGAAAAAATATACCAAGTAATTTAAATAGGTTGTAAAACTGAAACACGCTGTTACCTGCATGCATACGATTGAATTACTTTGGAATGTCCGAGAGCAGAGTGTGTGGGATAATTACCACCGCTACGGAAACCTCGGGAAACGCGCGACACAGATTCGTGTCGAACCGTTGTAAATAACAGCGTGGATTACAACATTCGTTGTTTGATTTCACTGTAGAGGTCTTCTGGTAGTGGACCGGCAGAGGCGCTAGCGATGTTTTCCTGCAGGTGTTTAGTGTCGCAAGTCCCAACGATTACGGTGTCGATATTGGGGTGGGATAATGTAAATCTCAGAATGAGTTCAGCCCGCGTCATATCGCTCGGCAAAAATTCATCAAGGCTTGCTTGCTGCCAGACATCGTTTAGTGCCGGCCGCTCGATCACGGCATCGGGTCCACCATGTGCGATGCCGCCGCGAATGATAATGCCAGCACCCGTTGCTGCTGCTTGTGAAATCAAGTCGTGGTGTTGCGGTGCTAAACATGAATAGGGAATTTGAAATGTGTCAAACACTCCCATATCTATCATGCCCGCTAGATTTGGAATGGAACTTGATGATCCTAAGAATCGAATCATACCCTGTTCTCGAAAATCAATGAGCGTATCAACAAGGCCTGCTTGTTGAATCGACTCAGCGTCGCCACCGTGGAATTGCAATAAGTCGATGCAGTCAGTTTGCAGCCTTTTAAGACTTGTCTCAATGTTGCGTTTGAGTACGTCTGCAGACCAAGTGTGAATAATTTCGATGTGGTCGGTATGTTGTTGATAGTCGCAGCCGCACTTTGTAGCAAGAAAGAACTCATTGCGCCGTGAGCTAATATATTTGCCGATGCGTGCTTCGCTGGCACCATAATCCGGGGAAGTGTCGATGAAGTTTATACCCGTATCGAGTATTTGGTTGAGTAATTTATCGGCGGCCTCTTCAGTGACGGTTCGCACGCCCCATGTTGCTGGGCCGCGCAATCCCATGCTGCCATAGCCCAGACAAGTGACAGGCAATTTGGTGGATCCGAGCGAGTTGATTTTGAGCATGGTTACGGTTCACTAGGTTTAGAATTGCAAGCGGGTGTTGGGAATTCTAGTGTTCGTTATTGATGCCAGAAAATGCATCGATGGCATCGTTAAAAATAGTGCTCGGTCGCATGGCCGTAATGACCGATTTCTCGCAGGGATGATAATATCCGCCGAGGTCGACAGCTTCGCCTTGCACGGCAATCAGTTGGTCGACGATCGCTTGCTCGTTTTCAGCGAGTGTTGCCGCCAATTGTAAAAACTCTGCTTGCAACTCTGGGCAATCCGTTTGAGTTGCCAACGCCTGAGCCCAGTAAAGTGCTAAATAGAAATGGCTGCCACGATTGTCTAATTCGTTAACTTTTCGAGATGGCGAGCGGTTTTCTGTTAGATATTGGCTGCTTGCTTGATTTAATGCGGCGGCGACAAGTGTAAGTTTTTTGTTATCATTTTTTTCAGCCAGTTCTTCCAAGGAAACTCCGATTGCGAGGAATTCACCGAGTGAATCCCAGCGCAGGTGATTTTCAGCTTGAAATTGTTGCACATGCTTGGGGGCCGAACCACCGGCACCAGTTTCATAGAGACCGCCGCCGGCTAACAGAGGGACGATCGATAACATCTTTGCACTGGTCCCTAATTCGATGATTGGAAAGAGATCCGTTAGGTAGTCCCGTAGCACGTTGCCGGTAACGGATACTGTGTCGAGTCCATCGTGGCACCGTTGACAAGTTAATTGCATTGCTTCGGTGGTTGATAGAATTTGAATATCAAGCCCTGTGGTATCATGCAGCGGTAGGTATTCGTTGACTTTGGCGATGAGGTTGTTGTCGTGAGCGCGGTCGCTGTCGAGCCAGAAAATCGTAGTTGATCCGGTGGCGCGAGCACGACTGACCGCGAGGCGAACCCAATCTTTGATTGGCTCATCCTTGGTTTGACACATACGCCAAATGTCACCTGTACGAACGGTTTGTTCAAGTAATGTTGTGCCCTCAGCATCAACTACTTGTACGGTTCCAGCATGAGGAATTTCAAAAGTCTTATCATGCGACCCATACTCTTCTGCTTTTTGAGCCATTAAACCAACATTGGAAACGTTGCCCATCGTGGTGACATCAAAGGCACCATTTTGTTTGCAGAAGTCGATGACTGTTTGGTAGATGCGAGCATAGCACCGATCTGGAATCATTGCTTTCGTATCCGCCAATTGGCCATCAGAACCCCACATTTGGCCAGAGGAGCGAATTGCTGCTGGCATTGAGGCGTCTATAATTATGTCACTGGGGACGTGGAGGTTGGTGATACCGCGGTCTGAATCGACCATGGCGAGTCGTGGTCGAGTCTTAGAAAGTGCCTCGAGGTCAGCGTGGACTGCAGCTTGTTGTTCATCGGTAAGTTCATTGATTTTGCTATATAGATCGCCAATACCGTTTCGGGTGTCGATGTTTAGAGGTTCAAGTATTGCGGAGTGTTTATTGAATACGTCAGCGTAATAGACATCGACGGCATGTCCAAAGATGATGGGATCGGAGACTTTCATCATGGTTGCTTTCATATGCAGAGAAAGCAAAATATCTTGGCTGCGAGCATCGTCCATGGCCTCAGCAAAAAATGACTTAAGCGTAGTGCAGCTAATGACCGAGGCATCGATGACTTCGCCTGGTAAGAGTTGCAGGTTTTCCTTCAGCGATGTTGAGCTACCATCATCGGCAACGAGGACGATGCTAACGGCGGTGGCGGTTGCCATTACATGAGATTTTTCGCTACCAAAAAAATCATTATCCGACATGTGCGCAACATGAGTTTTTGAGTCACTCCTCCACGCGCCCATGCTGTGTGGGTTGTTTTTGGCGTATTCTTTGACCGGAACTGCCACGCGACGGTCTGAATTTCCTTCGCGGAGAACTGGATTTACAGCACTTCCAAGAACTTTGGCATAACGATCTCGAGTTTCTTTTTCGACTTCGGTTTCCGGTTCTTCGGGAAAATCTGGTACCGCGTAGCCGTGAGATTGTAATTCAACGATGGCCATCTTGAGTTGTGGAACTGAGGCACTGATATTAGGTAGCTTAATGATGTTGGCAGAAGGTGTTTTGGCGAGGGCCCCAAGTTCGGCAAGTGCGTCAACTTGTTGTTGTTCAGGGGGGAGTTGATCACTGAAAGCTGCAAGAATTCTGCCGACAAGCGAGATATCTTTGAGCTCAATATTGATGCCCGAGGATTGTGTGAACGCGCGGATGATGGGCAGCAATGATTGAGTTGCCAGTGCTGGGGCTTCATCCGTTTTGGTGTAGATTATTTTGGGGTTGTCTGCCATGTGTTAAATCTTAGAAAATAAGGGGATAATGTGTGTGGTTGAGTATTTCACTTTAACAGTATCGACCGGTTACAACAATTAGGACCGGTGTTAGTACAAATGTGAGAAATGTGGTCCATAAACAATTTTAACCAAATAAAAATCGTTGTTTATCGAATACGTATTATGATCTCGTTTTTTATGAATGACTGAGTTTAGGACAGCATGTATTTATGAGTAGTTCCCCTGAATCATTCCCGCGGAGACATGATTTAGATGCTTTGCGAGCGATTGCGATGTTGTTAGGAATCGCATTGCATGGGTTGTTAGCCTATACGGGATTCCCGTGGGCTGTGCAGGATGTGAATCAAGCACCGTGGTTGGGATCCGTTTTTGCGATGATTCATGGTTTTCGCATGCCTTTGTTCTTTTTGGTCAGTGGTTTCTTTACGGCTATGCTTTGGCGAAAACGTGGATTGCAAAGCCTGATGAGACATCGTTTTTTCAGAATTTTTGTGCCCTGTATGGTCGGCTTGATAACGGTTATCCCGACGATGAATTGGGTTTCAGCTATGGTGGTTCGTCAGTCGGTAGTTCTCAAGAAGGAGGTGAGTGCTGATGCGGATATTTGGTGGGCGGCGGTGTTCGGAGATGTTGCTGCATTGAAGCGAATTCTTAAAAGTGGCGTGGATATCGATGCTCGTGACCAAGAGCGACAATCAACGGCTCTGATTGTGGCTGCATCTGTTGGGCAAACGAAGGCGGTCGAATTTTTGATTGCTGAGGGAGCGGATTTGTTCTATCGTAATCTGGATAACACAACCGCATTGGATGTAGCGCGATTGTCCCAACATCATAAAGTTGTTGTAATTCTGGAAGCCGCCATGCAGCAGGCCAAAGCCGGGACCTCTGCATCACCTATCCCTGCCGAACCGGACAATCCCGATAGTTGCGAGGTTTGGGCCGAAGGCGATCTGTTTGACGCGATCAAACGTGGTGATCATGAGCTAGTTGGTCAGTTGTTAGCGCAGGGAGCAGACCCTGGGCAACGACGGGATACTGCGACGGCCTTGAGTATGGCATCGATTTTTGGGCATCCGCAGGTAGCAACGTTGTTGCTTGAGGCGGGAGCCGACGTGAACGCTCGAAATGAGGATGGGGGAACAGCGTTACATGGGGCTGTGTTTTTTGGACGTGTCGATGTTGTTCGGGTGCTTATGGATCATCAAGTGGACGTGACGATTAGAAATAACCTAGGTGAAAAAGCAACTGATTTTGTGACGCGTCCATTTACCAAAGAACTAGGTGGAGCGGTTGATTATATTGCCGCGTTGATGACCATTGATGTTCGACAATCCGATGTTCGTAAATCGCTTCCCGAAATGGCGGCAGTTTTAAAGGTTGAGGCGGGCGGTGGCAAGGATGAAGAAGAAATACCGAGCCTTACCGACGTTTATTGGTGGATTGTGTTTGGGGAATTTTGGAATGTAAAGAGTGGGTTTCATGCGATGCTTACTCCTGTTTTTCACCACCTTTGGTTTCTGTGGTTTCTCTGTTGGTTAGTCGTTGGATTTGCTGTCTATGCGATGTTCGCAAAACTTGTCGGGCTCGAGTCCTTACCGAATTTGCTGATTGTGTCACCGTTAAGGTATCTGTGGTTAGTTCCCGTTACGATCATTCCCCAAGCGTTTATGGGCGACGGGTTTGGTCCGGATACATCAGTCGGTTTGATTCCTTATCCACATTTGTTGTTTTATTATGCAATCTTCTTTGGATTTGGAGCGCTTTATTTTGACTGTAAGGATACTCAAGGGAAATTGGGAAGTCGTTGGTTTGTTACCCTGCCGGTTGCCTTGCTGTTGTTCTTGATCGGAGCGGGAATTGAAACTGGGGATGCGGGGATTTTTGAAGGCATTCCTAAGCTCTTGCAGAAAACAATTTCGGTTGTCATTCAGGTACTGTATGTCTGGTTGATGACGTTTGGGCTCATTGGATTGTTTCGCAAAATGATGTCATCGGAGAACAAGTGGATGCGTTATATTTCCGACTCGTCCTATTGGCTTTACCTAGCTCATCTTCCGTTGATGATTTGGCTGCAATGGTTGATTAGTGACTGGGATCTAGACGGGACGCTCAAGTTTGTATTGGTTTGCACGATTTGTACGGCTGTTTTATTGTTGATGTACGAGTATTTGGTTAGGTACACGCCCATCGGTACCATGCTCAACGGGAAAAAAGTGAGAGGATCGGGGTGACGTAGCTTATCGATGCCCCTACTACAATCTAATCTTTGGCTCTACAATTTGGGGTTATGTCACCTTTTGTAACTGTTTTACTGTATTGCTTACTCACGATTGCCGCTTCATTGGCCGGTGGTTGGTTACCGTCACTGGTGAAACTGAACCATCTAAAGCGGCAATTGATGATGAGTTTAGTTTCCGGTGTGATGCTCGGCGTTGCGTTGTTGCATATGCTGCCCGCTTCTTTGGAACACCTACAATCTGCATCATTAGCCGGTG
>JABHUV010000072.1 GCA_018658605.1 Planctomycetaceae bacterium
CACGCCACTGCTCGTACAGGTCGAGACTAATCGACCGTGCGTAACCGGCGGATTGCTTGATAGCCTCTTCACGGCAGATTACAAATCCGAACCCCGGCACTCCCTGGATGGACTTGTTAGCCGACGAAATCAAAAAGTCCACGCCCAAATCGTGCATGTCAATGGGCATTCCACCGAAACTGGACATGGCGTCGAGAATAATTTGACAATCGTGCTTTTTGGCGATCTGGCACCATTGCTCGATCGGGTTCAACATTCCCGTAGTCGTTTCACAATGCACAAACGCCACGTGCGTAATTTCTGGGTCCGCGGACAACGCAATCGTGAATTCCTCTAATGGATAAGACGTTTCTACTGTTTCCACCACCGTAACGGGTATTTTTAACCTCTCAGCAATCGCCGCAATACGTGCTCCATATGCGCCATTGTTCACGACCAGCAGTTTGCCGGCGGGCCCAATAACCGAACCAACTGTTGCTTCAACTGAAAACGTGCCACTACCCTGCATCAACACGCTCGTATAGCCGGGCTGATTCGTAGCTAAGGCAACAAGAATTCGACGAACCTCTTGAACGATATCATTGTAATCTCGGTCCCATGTTGACAGGTCAACCTGCATCTGAGCTTTGACTTGAGCCGTAGTTGTTAACGGTCCGGGTGTCAGTAACAAATATGGTATATCGTCTTGCACTCTAATCCTTTCGCGTTCAGCAATATAGATTTTTGGAACTTCAGATTGACCCACCGATGACTTGCAAGGATTCGCCCACTGAACGAATCACATCCGTCGCGCCGCCCGCCAGAAAGACAGATTTCGCGGATTCGTGCTTTTCGTTTCGCTCATCTTCGCTAAGCGCTTGCAATTCGTCATACGTCAACCCAACATCATTACCAGTGAGGGTAATTGCAACGCTACGCACTCCGGCGTTTAATCCCGCCAAGACATCCGGCATCGTGTCACCTACCTTAACTACATCAACGACTGACTGAATATTGAGTTCTTGCATACACTTAAAAATCAACCACGGAGCAGGGCGACCGTTGGGAACTTCATCTGAACAAGCACGAAAGTCAACGGATAAACCGGCAGCAGCCAAATCTTCCCATACGGGATCGGCAACAACCCGTGGATATCCCGTGGTTGCAGCTATTTTGATATTACGACTGCGAAGGGATTCAAACAATTCCAGTACGCCAGGAATTATATCCACGTGTTCACGAGCAACCTTAATCTGCATCGGCATAAATGTGTCGTATATATGCTGAACGTCGTCATCAATCCATGCTCGACCCTGAGCGGATTCCCAGCGATTTGCAATATTTGGATTTTCCAATAACGTCTGAATGTGGTCTCGTTTATGTAATCCCATCGGGCCGCGTGCTTCTGGAACCGAAATCTCAACATCCATCGACGCGAACGCCTGCACAAACGCTGAAATCGGAGCAAAACACCCATGGTCGATAATTGTACCGGCCATATCAAAGATCATTAATTTTGTCATATTGCTTGGTAATTCTTTCATTGATATCTGTCGTTACCAGTGAGTAACCCGCTGGCGGATACATTGTAAACCAAAATCCAATTTGTGGTAATTCATGGTCTACCAACCACATTTACTTTGATGGGCCCAACTACGATTAACGTCGTGTAACAAGCCATCTGCGTATCATGCGTTCCCATTTATATTCCGCCGGTCGGACAGACGCAAGTCCTGTGCTCAGTTGGAACACTTGTTCATATAACTCACAGATAATCTCAGCGATCGCATCAACATGACTGCGAAATTTTGCTAGTTCAGCGAGTTCGACCATTTGCGAATATGTTAGTTGATTGGCAATCTCAGACAATCGCAAATCGCAAGTCCATTCGCCATTAATACGGGTCAACTTGTATTTATCCAACAAGCGATTGTTACGGACATTTTGATAAACTCGATTTTGTTTAAGCACTTCACGTAACAATCCTTCGGTGCTGGGGTCCCACGCGTAAGGGTACATCTGCCCGAGTAATCCGTAGGGCTGTCCTACCCGCATGTAGTGAATTTGCGCCATTTCCACTGGCGCTCGTGATACCGAACTAAGCACTCGCTTCCAATCTAAACCCAATTCTTTAACACCTATTTCATGAACTGACACTAAATCCTGTATAGGCCGATTTGCTGTCGTATATTTCCCATCAAGCAAATGCATGTCGATTCCAGGTTGGATGGATTTAATCAAACAATCGCCCACGATGTGAGCTAGCCAGCCAAAAATATATGCTAATTTTCGTTCGCCTTTTCCATACCGTTTAATCACATCCTCGCAAACAACCGCAACATAATCGTGCAAATGATCCCACGGAAGTGTGTGCTTTGTTTGATCACCCTTCCATCCAAAAATCAAATGCGACCTGCCATAAAACAAATTCGCAATTTCTCGCGGACGATACCCTGTTCCTTGATGCACTAATTTCCACGGTACAACCTGCCCCCCCGTGAGCGGGCTTTGCTCCAGCTTAACTGTTCCATAGCCAACAGATTTCCCCGTGTCGACACAAACAGCCTCGGGTAGTGTTTGAATATCTGAACCCAAGTACGCGCCGGACAAAAAACTGTCAAAGTGTCGATGAATCAAACCACCAACTGGCAACCTTCTTTCGACTGTTTTTCTACCAGCCAAAATTGCGTACAGAGTATGACCAACAACACCACTCATGATTTCTTCCTAACTCCTACTGATAGAGATCCAGCATGGGCTTACCAACGGAAACAGGAAACGGCCTGTCCAATTCATCATAAAAATGTGAGTGGGGCTCAATACCTAACGCGTGGAACATTGTCGCAGCTACATCCCACGGAGCGTACCGTTGCTCAACGACTTCGCCACCAAAGCGATCTGTCTTACCAAGCACCGATCCGCGTGTAACGCCTGCGCCTGCCAGTAGAATCGAATAGGCACTTGCCCAGTGCTTGCGCCCCGCACTCGTTCCAGCAAAATTTCCTTCTATTGCAACGACCGGTGCTCGGCCAAATTCTCCCATCACAATCACTAAGGTTGTTTCCAGTAGCCCACGATTTTCAAGATCCTTAATCAAAGCAGTGATGGTCTTGTCAAACCTTGGAATTAAGTGGTTTTTGAGCGCCGGGAAGATGTCGTTATGAGTATCCCAGCCGTATTCCTCAATAGCGTCAGGCGCGAGGTCTTGGCCCCGATTCGTGTGATTAAATATCACATTTACGTAGGGTACTTGAGCTTCTACCAATCGCCTCCCGAGCAAACAAGCTTGTCCTGACCGGTATCTACCATAGGCATCGCGGGTTTTGTCGGATTCTTTGTTAAGATCAAAAGCCGTCACCACATGTGGTGACGACAGCATTTCAATTGCTTGACCATAAAACCGATTGTTATTGCGGACTTGCGTGTTATCATCCAATGCCCTTTGATTACGATCTAAGGATTTCTTGAGCTGAATCAATTTCCGCATTCTTATTTCACTTAATCGAGACTCATAACTGAGTCCGGGAATCGCAATTTCATCGCTCGTCGGATCGCCGACCATAAGCGGGTCGTAGGATTTCCCTAAAATACCGCCATACATGCCAGGAGCAATATTAATGGGAATCAGGGCAGGGCCGTTTATGTAAACGGAATCATAGGGAAAGCGTGACTCGATTGGCAATCGATTCAATATGGAGCCGAGTGATGGCAAATCTGTCGGCTTAGGAAGTGGGTTCGTCGACAACGCTGAGTAATAGCGTCCAGTCATGGTTAAATAGGTCGCACTGCCGTGATCCAAGTCCTCGTGCGCCATACTTCGTACTAAAGTGAATCGATCGGCAATTGACGCGAGTCCGTGCATGTCCTCTGTGAAATGAACGCCTGGCAATTTAGTTTGTAACGGCGAGAATGCTCCTCGGATGTGTTCAGGAGCAAGTGGCTTGGGATCCCACATATCGATCTGACTTTGGCCACCGCTGGCAAAAATCGTAAGCACACTTTTAGCACGTCCAAATCCGGCCTTTTCACTACTTTTTGCTTCTCCTGTTATCCCCAACATCGCAGCGGACGCCATTTGCAAACAGCGACGGCGACTTAGCGTGGATTGATTTGATTTTTCCAACAAATTGAGCATCCATTCATTATACCTCAATAGCGCTTTGCTGCCTGCTCTTTATTGCTTGTCAATTGCTGTTGCTTCTAATAACGGACTGCGTCGGGCAGTATTTAATTTGCTACCGTATCGTCCGTCATAAAAATGTGCATAATTGACATTTCTCGTAACCGTTTCTGCCTCCTAGACATCTCGCCTTCACAACGATTGCTTCCACACATGTCCTCCTCAAGTACGGTTGTAACACTTCCTCGAGATACAACAGGAAACGATATTCATCGAGGATGGTGGATTCTGTCAGTGGCCTTCACCGCCATTTTCATGTCAGCGCCTGGTCAATCGCATTCCATTGGCACTTTCCGCAGCATGATGATCCTTGGTATGGAAAGTGTAAACGACACTCAGTTTTCCACAGCCTATCTAGTTGGCACGCTTGTTAGTGGATTTGCACTACCGTTTTTAGGGCCACTGATTGATCGTTTTGGTGCCCGTGTACTACTACCGCTAACATCCATGTTACTCGCTGCAGCCTGTATCTTGATGTCATATGTTGAGCATTTACCATTACTGTATCTCAGTTTGGGAATGCTGCGGCTATTTGGACAAGGCTTGATGTGCCTATTAGCTACATGGCTAGTTGGTGAATGGTTTCAGGAAAAACGAGGGCTTGTGATGGGATTGATGGGGGTCGGTGGCGCTTTAAGTGTCATGACATTTCCGTTGCTCAATCGATACTTCATATTGAACTACGACTGGCAAACGGCTTGGTTAGTGCTGGCCGCTATTCTGTTAGTCACGTTCGTGATCCCGCCATGGTTGGCCGTCCGCAACCGCCCGGAAGAAGAGGGGCTTTTTCCAGATTGGAAATACAACCCTCCCGATAAGTATCCGACACACGCTACAAAACATTCGCCACATATCACTCGAGAAAACTGGACGCGCAGTGAAGCCTTGTGGAACCCTACCTTTTGGAAATTGGTTATGTGCATCACCTGTACCTCGCTGGTTGGGACCGGAGTAATCTTTTATGCGGATCGCGTCCTCGAACCTGTGGGAATGTCGGGAAACAAACCCTATTACGTTTTAGCGTTGCAGGCGTTGCTTGCGACGATTACGTGTATCGTAGCGGGTTATTTAACATCAAAGATCCAAGCTCGTTATTTATTGGCAACCGCTATGTTTCTCCTCGCTGCGGCCATGGCCCTCCTAGTCACGATGTCCAGCCCGTGGATGGTGCTGCCTTTTGCAATTATGGGGGGCGTCCATGGTGGTATTATTCGTACCGTAGGCAGCGTAGTGTGGGTTAATTACTATGGCCGCGAGCACCAGGGAGCAGTCGCTGGTGCCGCAGTCAGTGTCGCTGTGGCGGGTTCGGCCTTAGGACCGCTACCGCTGGCCATCTCCGAGGACATGTTCGGAACTCTTGAACCCGCCTTGATTTTGTTTATGTGCCTACCAATTGTCGCTGGAATTGTCGTGTTATCCGCGGTCCCACCCAAACACGGCGGGGAATATTCGTCCTAGAGTACGAGTGTACTGATTGTCCAATTGGACGGCGGTGGATAAGCACGCCTTGACGCTAAACGTGAGGGCGAATTAGCGAACAAGAAATCGGAGCGCCAGTTCCCCAAAAGCGCAAAATAGTGTGCCGCCGACAATCACCACAAGATATAGAATGACCCAGCGTGTTTTGGGACTGCGTTCGCGACGCATATTTGCGTATCGGGCGGGTAGTTGGGTTCCACCGTTGGGAGCCACGGGCGCTAGCGGCATCGTAAACACTTTATGGCACGATGGACATGTCGCTTGTTGACCAGCGAGTTGTGGTACGAGTGCGAGCAACTGGGAACAATGTGGACAACTTATTTGTGGTTCATTCATATTTCGACGAAATAGCTGAACTTGAGATCTGGAAAAAGGGAGTTCGTGGTATTACTGGGAAGCATCGATTGCCTTGGTGACGGCGCGGCGAAATTCCTCACGTGGATTATCAAATCCAGCGGATTGTGACAACGCCATGCCAACAACTTTGCGGGACGGGTCAATCCAGACAAATGTTCCTTCGCTACCCGTATGAGAATACGACTCGTCGTCATGTACTCTCCAACCGAGGCCATAGAAGCTCGTTCTTTCTTGGCGTTCCGCCGAGGAGTATAGTTTCTGCGTGACTGGAAACGTCGCTTGCTGAACGCTCCGCCGCGATAGAACACGCACTCCCTGGTATTTACCGTGCCCGAGGAACATTTGACAAAATTTAGCGTAATCCGCTGCCGTCGACACCATGCCACCCGAGGCTCGCACAAACGGCACACGCATGCTAGCGTCTCGCTGAAAACGGATCGACCATTGTTCACTATCGCTTGTCGTGGGGACCCCATATACAACTGACATTTCCGCAAGCCTCCCCGCCGGCGGGTGGTGACTTGAATTCACCATCTGTAGTGGTTCATAGATACTTGAAATCAGAAACTGTTCTAGCGACTGCCCCGACACTTTTTCAATCAGTGCACCAATGGTGTTATAAGCCGCATTGTTATAGCTATAACTCACGCCTGGTTCTTTGGGGGGAACAATTTCTGCTAGGCGATCCACTTCCGACTGCAAATTCGGTCGCCGCGGAAAATCATTACTCGGCTCCTGCAGTGGGAAAACAAACAATGACTTATACCGCCACCCACTGGTATGCGAGAGCATCTGCTTAATCGTAATGTCGCGATGTGGGTCGTTATCAAACGCTGGCAGATACTTGGATACTGGATCCTCAATCGACAACAATCGACGCTGTTGCAGAATCAACACAGCAGTTGCTACAACGGCTTTGGTATTGGACGCCATTCGCAACAGAGTATCCGCTTCCATTTTGGCTTGAGCCGCTTTATCCCGCCATCCCAACGCCTCTGACAATACGACCTCGCCGTCCTGTATCACGTACAGAATAACATTGGGCAGTTTTCCTTTTTCGATGCGACTGCGGTAAACATCGACCGCCTCGCTGAGCAGTTCGCTGTCGGCAATTTGCTCAGCCGCGCAATACTGCGAGAATGCCAGAAAAAGAACCGCCGCGCAACACGCCAGTTTCGAAATGCGTTGTAACTTCCTAATGGTCACTTGCTTCCCCCGCACCGCTAGGAATGTGAATGTTCTCGACCATTTCCTGAACTTCTAGCGGTGGCGGCGGACTCACCGCATTAACCAGAAACGCTGTGGCAAAATTGATCACCATACCGAGCGTTCCAATTCCTTCTGGCGAAATACCAAACAAGTACTGTCCCTTAGTGCCGCCGAAAAACTGAAAATAGATTATGTATCCCATCGTAAATCCAATTCCACATATCATGCCAGCAATCGCACCCTCGCGACTCATCCGTTTAGAAAAAATCCCCAACAATAGAGTAGGGAAGAAGGACGATGCAGCTAAGCCAAAAGCAAATGCAACTGTCTTGGCAATGAAAGCCGACGGCGGATTGATGCCAAAATAGGATGCAACGATTAGTGAGACGAGAGCGGCAGCTCGGGCATAGGCCACCTCTTCTTTGTCCGATAAATCAGGCTTGATGATTTTCTTCATCAAGTCGTGCGAAATCGACGTGGATAGCACTAACAGTAATCCCGCGGCCGTGGATAATGCAGCGGCAATACAACCCGCCATCAACAAAGCAATCACCCAGGGTGGCAATCCGGCCATATGCGGATTTGCCATCACCATGATATCATTGCCAAACCACAACTCATTGGGGTTTGACGTAATAACCTCATTTATTACCAACCGTTGTTGATGTTTTCCGACAAGCACATCGGTCGCAGACCCAGCGACCGGATACGTTGGGGCTTTACCAGCGAAGACAGTATTGGAATTTGTGTCTGATTTGGCGGGTCCGTAATACTGAATAATGCCATCATCGTTTTTGTCGATCCATGCCATCTGGCCAGTTGATTCAAATTCCTTAAACCACTTAGGGGCAGCGACATAGGTCGTTCCGTGCAGTTTTTCGATCAAATTAACTCGGGAGAAAGCGCCAATCGTCGGGGCGGTTAAATAGACGACGGCGATAAAAGCCAATGTCCAGCAGGCCGACTTTCTGACAGCAAGCACATCTTTTACGGTAAAAAATCTTACAATTACGTGGGGAAGACCGGCCGTGCCGCACATCAATGCTGCGGTGATAAAAAACATATCAATTCTGGATATTGAGCCGGACGTGTAGTGGCTAAAACCAAGTTCCTCGTTGATCGCATTAAGTTTTTCCAAGAACGGCACGTACTCTCCACCCCCGACATAGTCACCGATCAGGCCAAGTTGCGGAATAAAATTGTCTGTGAGTGCAATGGATATGTAAATTGCCGGAATCGTATAGGCAAAGGCCATCACGCAATATTGGGCGACTTGGGTATATGTAATCCCTTTCATGCCGCCCATGCCTGCGTAAAAGAACACAATCGCAGCGCCAATTAAAACTCCGGCCGGAATTCCAATTCCGAACAATTGTGAAAACACAACTCCTACGCCTCGCATTTGCCCCATAATATATGTCATGCAAATAAAAATAGCGCAAACGACGGCAACTCCGCGAGCAAGTTTTGAGTAATAACGGTCGCCAATAAAGTCAGGGACCGTCGCTTTCCCAAATTTTCTGAGATAGGGAACCATCAGGACGGTTAACAGGACAAAACCGCCAGTCCAGCCCATTAAAAATCGTGAACCATCATAACCACCAATGGCCAACGACCCTGCCATCGAGATAAACGTCGCCGCAGACATCCAGTCGGCGGCTGTTGCCATACCGTTCGCTAATGGTGAAACACCACCACCGGCAGTGTAATATTCTTTAGTCGAACTTGCTCGCGACTTAAAAGCGATCCCGATGTAGATAGCAAACGAGATCCCAATAAAAATAAAATTCAGTGTACTCTGTTCCATCGTCAGTTATGCTCTCACGTTGTTATAGCTATTCCATCGATTCCGTTGAATCAACTGAATCGATGGCGTCGTGCTGGGAATCAAGATATCCATATTTAGAATCAAGTCGGTACATCAATACGGCATAGGTAATTAGTAGTAAGACAAAGCAAATAATCGATCCTTGTTGCGCCATCCAAAATCCGAATGGGGCATAACCGACTTGTGGCATATTCTGATCCATCCATTCACGAAACAAAATGCTGCAACCAAGGCTTACCGAGAACCAAATCGCTAGGATGGCGAGTGTTATATACAAACAGGCTTTGCGATGTTTTAGGGCATTACTAGAAGACATTAGCGGATATGCTCAGTTAAAAGTTTATTAGCGGGGGCACTGATATAATCATGTTAATCCAAGATAGTAGAATAAACCGTTTCAGTAATACAAATCAAGTGCGGAAGCGAAAACATACGGTCTCACAATAATTAGTACGTTTTGGTATCTTAACATCTAATATTCTGTCGTTATTAACGAATCAAGAATTGTTTATCGAATATCCTTCAATCCATGCGAAAGTAATCCATGTCTGCAGGTTCTCTATATTGCCCCAAATGTGCAACTCCCGTTGCGGATGGAATCCCAGCTTGCCCCTCATGCGGTGTGCCGTTTGTGCAACAAGCGGCAGCACCATCGGCGGGCCAACCGGTCTATCAACAGCAACCGGTCTATCAACAGCAACCGGTCTATCAACAGCAACCATTACCACATCTGTCAGAAGCCGGCAACAAAAAAATGTCTGCTGGACTCTGCGCGATATTGCTCGGTGGCCTAGGGATCCATAAATTCATATTGGGTTACAACAGCGCTGGGTGGGTCTATGTTGGAATTTTAATAGGCGCCATTTTATTGACTTGTTTAACTTTAGGACTAATACCCATCGTCGCGTTGACAGGTCCAGTTATGGGGATAATCTCCTTAATCGAAGGCATCATCTACCTGACCAAAACAGACGAACAGTTCCATCAGATTTATATCCTTAATCGCCGCGAGTGGTTCTGACGCTTGTAGCACTAAATTAGTGTTGAACGTTACTTGCGGCCGACAACCAGCCCATTTTCAACTCACTAATTCACGAATCACCCGAGCGTCATAAACATCAGTCAGTTTTTCATCGCGACCGTTTTTTTCGTGCAACAGTTCTTCATGATTGAGGCCCAGCAAGTGCAAGATGGTCGCGTGATAGTCAGACATCTTGGTGCGATTGACGACAGATCGATAGCCAAAGTCATCGGTTTCTCCATAGGTTTGACCACCTTGCACGCCACCGCCGGCCATCCATACACTAAATCCATAAGGGTGATGATCGCGTCCTTCCGACCCCATTGCCACTTTGCCACCTCGCAGCTCTGCGCCTGGAGTGCGTCCAAATTCACCGCCCCAAAGTACCAAGGTTGAATCCAGCAACCCACGTTGATCCAGGTCTTGTAACAACGCGCCAATTGGTCCGTCAGTACGCTGGCAACAGGAACTCGTGTTCTTCACGTTGTCCGAATGTGTATCCCACGGTTGGCCACTCATCAGGATTTGTACAAACCGAACGCCACGTTCCACCAAACGCCGCGCCATTAGGCAACGTTTTCCATAAGACAAAGTAACTTTGTCCTCCAATCCATAGGCCTTTTGAGTAACTGCCGTTTCCTGCGAGATATCCATGGCATCGGTGGCGGCTAACTGCATGCGTGCAGCCAATTCCAAGTTTGAAATACGAGCATCCAATTCCAGCTCATGGGGATGATTTGCTTTGTGACGAGCGTTAATAGATCGCAATAAATCCATTTTAGCGTGGCGTAGTTCTTCGATTTGCATACGTTTTGGCTTCAAGTTCAAAACCGGCGTTCCCTCACTGCGAAACGGAGTGCCTTGATAAACCGGGGGCAACCAACCGTTGGACCAGTTCCGCACACCATCCACCGACTGCCCTGCCGGATCCGGTAATACGATATAAGCCGGCAGGTTTTGGTTAACGGTACCCAAACCATAAGCAGACCACGCGCCAAGCGTCGGACGCCCGGGTGTAATCAGTCCGGTTTGAGCCATCCAAATTGCCTGTTCGTGATTTCGATGCTCGGTAAACATCGACCTAATCACCGCAATTTTATCGGCGTGTTTAGCAATGTTGGGTAGGCGGTCAGAAAACTCGATACCACTCTCGCCATATTTGTGAAACTTAAACGGCGTTCCCAATAAATATTTAGTGCGATTCTCATCATCTACAACACTGTCTGGCGGCGTTTTGCTGTGGTATTGATTCAACATTGGTTTTGGATCCAACAAGTCGACCTGACTAGGCCCACCGTGCATAAACAACTGAATAACCGATGTTGCACGAGGCCTAACTCCCGGGGAACGTTGGGATAAGTCGTGAACTTCTTTCGCAGCACCGGCATCCTCCAGCAGCAGGGCAGACAAGGCTAGACCACCGAATCCTGAACCCAGTTTCTTCAAGACCTCACGACGGGATGGGATGGACTGATATTGATTCGCAGTTTGATTCATTACATTCTCATATTCTTTAATAGCCAACACCTAAAGCGGTCAATCGATATATGCAAATTCATTGCTCGACAACAACACGTGGCAAAAATCCACTAGTGCCGATCGACTTGCTTCTTTCAGTTCCTGTTCAGTTGCATTCTTCTGTTCAACCTGTCCACCTCGCAAATAGATATCCGACTGACGTAGGATAAATTCTGACATCCCCTCAAGCTGTTCGGCATCGGCTCGGCGTCCCGTCACAGCCATGAATGCATACCCGAGCGGATCTTGGGGCGATTCCAGCAGCACACGATCCGCAAAGGCTTCGGCAGCATTCACGACCAAGTCACTATTAAGTAGTGACAGGGCTTGCAGCGGTACGGTTGACTGATTACGACGAGTACAGTTTGTTTCAATGTCCGGCTGGTCAAAGAGTTGCAAAATCGAAACAGGTGCCGAGCGTTTATTACGTAAATAAATTGACCGTTTTTGTGGTAACTTGCCATCGTTCACTACCACTTCACCATCGGAACGGCGGACAATGGCCGTCGGCGCCCCATACATATCACTTCGCAAGGCCCCCGCAACATGTAAAATACAATCACGTAGTGGTTCAGCTTCCATCCGCCTTAAATTTTGACGCCACAACAATCGATTATTGGGGTCAACCGTTTTAGCCGTTTCACCGTGACTCGCCTCGACCGCAGAGGACTGTTGGTAAGCTTGGGACGACAAAATTAAACGGTGTAAATGCTTTAAACTCCATTGATTCGATTCCAACTCTACCGCCAACCAATCCAACAACCGTTGATGTTGCGGTTCTTCTCCAGCCCAGCCGAAATCCTCAATCGTGGAAACTAAGCCTTCACCAAAATGGTGCAACCACAGTCGATTTACCATTACGCGGGACGTTAACGGGTGGCGGCTTTGAGTCAACCAGTTAGCAAATGCTGTCCGTCGCAACGACGTGGACGCTTTACCTTCAACGGCTTTCCAGACAAACGGTTTATCCGCTTGAATCATCTCTGGAACACCCGGTTGCACAACAGCGCCCGGAGTTTGCGCGTCGCCGCGACGGAGCAAAGGGGTATACGGTTCACCTGAAACATCATAGGCGGCATAAACATAATCAAATAGTTGTCGCCGCTGCTCCACCGCTATTAGTTTTTTGGCTTGTTCATCAACCGCTTGCTTATACACGGGATAATCCGCCAGTAACGCTGCCTCAAGCTCTTTCGCGTCGGGACGGACCAGCTTCCCAAATTTTTCAACTAGGTACCTTTGAATAACCGTTCGTTTTTCCACAGCAGTTCTGACAGCCGCAGATACATCGACACGTAAAACTTCGGGCAATGTACCCAAGCGTTGCAAAAACAATTCCTCAACTTTCTTGGCCCGCAGAGCCGCTAATTCATTTTTCAACGCAGCCAGTTCTACGTCGAGCTGCTTATTATGAAGCGCTGCGGCGTCGACTTGCTTTTTAGAAGCCACCGGGCGTTTACGGTCACGAAATGGAATCCAAGCGTCCGGATTATAAACGCTCATAAAGATCGCCTGCAACTGATAGTAGTTCTTTTGTGTCAACGGATCGAATTTATGATCGTGGCACTTGGCACATTTCACTGTGATTCCCATCAAACCACTGGTCAAAATTTGCAATTGGCTATCGATCGTGGGGTAGTAATAGAGCCCGTTAACATTTTTGATCGTTTTGAAGTCGGGACGACTCGCATCGGGAGCAGTGCGTAGAAACCCAGTCGCCGATAATGCTTCCACAACCTTCTGAGGCAATGCATCACTGTTTTCATAATGATCCCAGTAATCATGGACTTCATCGCCGGCAAGCTGTTCTCGCACAAACTGATCATAGGGGAGATCACGATTCAAGGCGCGAATAACGTAGTCTCGAAATCGCCAAATCAACTGGCGGTCTTGATCGGCAGATAGCACCCCGGCAGAATCAGAATAGCCAGCCACATCAAGCCAGTGCCGACCCCATCGTTCACCGTAACGGGGATCAGCAAGTACTTCGTCAAGCAACCGTTGAAAAGCAATCGGGGTATCGTCAACCGCAAACCTTTCGATCGCTTGCGGAGAGGGTAATATCCCCAGCATGTCAAGATAGACGCGGCGCACAAGAGTCGACTTCGTTGCAGGTGGGGAAAACGAAAGGCCTTTCGCTGACAATTGTTCCTGCAAAAATGAATCAATAGGATTGGTTGTAGAACCTGGAAAGTCTTTGCCGCTGACAACGGGTACCGCGGGTCTTTGCGGTGGCGTAAATGACCAATATGTATATTCAACTTGGTTGTAAGCAGTTGTTTCTACGACGTTTGTGGCATCGATACTAGAAGTGGCCACGGCTATTTTCAAATCGTTCCTCGCATTTTCGTTGATCCAGACGCGAATTTTACCCTGTTCTGCGGCGGTCAACGATTCACCTTTAGGAGGCATCTTCCCAGATGAGGCGACTTCGTAAAGCAAGCTTGTTTCCGCTGCGTCTAAGCGAATAGCTGGTCCAGATTTGCCGCCATGTAAGATTGCAGTCACCGTCCGTAAATCTAAGCCAGCTTTTGGCGACGGGCCACCATGACAACTGATACAGCGAGCTTTCAGGATTGGCAATATATCTTTATTGAAAACAGTAGCCATTTCCATCGGTTTGGACGTTTGCGCATCTTTCTCCTCTTTCCCGAAAGCGGGTAAGACAAACAACAAGCAAAGACTAATTTGCAGGAAGTTTCGCATCATACAAAGTATCTTATTCTAGAATTGTTGAAAGACTCGTAATCACTTTATCAATTGCCGCTGCGTTCAATTCACCCGCGGCGAAGGCGTGATTCGCTTGGACCTGCAAACCGGTCCACATCAGTACCGTAACTTCGGCATTCGCAGCAATTTTATAATCTGGCGGACCTTTGGCATCCTTAAACACTGTCAATGGAAGCGTACGCAGTCGGTTCTTTTGCGCAAGTTCGCTCAACTGCCCCTCGTATTTTTTCGGTTTATCACTCAGCACAACAACAAACGCTCGCAATTGCTTGTTCGAGTTTTCAAATAGTTTTGCTTGAAGTTGTTTGGCCAAACTGACCATGTTATCGTCGACCGAGCGAGTGAAAACTGCTACGACCGGACGACCACCGTAAACTCAGCGATAGCACAGGGTCTTACCACGAGTTTGCGCCGAGGAGCAATCCTTTACGTCAAACGCATCGGCGTAATCGCCAATTTGCAAACCGGATTTAACCTCAGCGTGTAATAGCATGGCAAATGTCAGCAAGCCGAAGCAAGACAGCAGAACAACCGTTTTTCGTTTCAAGGTCATAGAAATTCACTTCCGTTTCTTATCACATAGTATTAAACGCGTGGTGTCGTTTGATTATAATCAAATTGTACGTGGCTGATTAGATTATTATCGCGAAACGCAAAAACCTCATGGGAAACCCTACTATTCTCACTAAATTGGCTTGCATGCTGCTGATAACAATCTGCAGCGGTTGCGGGAATACTGATAAAAAGGCACCGACTCTAGACGTCGCTGACGAGCCTCAAGTAACAGAGCAAATTGTTAACACTCCGCTAACAACAATGGGCACTTGGAAGGATGTCGAAACTCTTATTCAAGCAGATCGAGGAAAGGTTGTCGTCGTGGATATTTGGAGCACTTATTGTGCGCCATGCATGAAAGAGTTTCCTCGATTGCTAGATCTACAAAAACTTCACGGTGATAAATTACGATGCGTATCATTCAATATCAATTACGCTGGACTACCAAATCAAACCGTTGAAACAGATCTGCCACACATCCATAAATTCTTAGCCAAACAGCAATTCCAGCTAACCAATATTGTTTCGACCGAGACCGATGAACAGGTCTATGCGCAACTTAAAATATATTCGATCCCAGCAATCCTAGTCTTCGACAAAACGGGCAAACGCGTGGCGACTGTCATCGAAGAAGCAGCCTATGAAAACACGGTAAGCCCTTTGGTCGCTCAGTTACTCGGTGAGTAACTGTAGGAATGTCCCGCGATGTGCAACAGCTACACTAACTCATCAATTTTACCGTATTTCGTATGATCCACGAGATATCGCGGCCGGCCAGAAAGATCGTTGACGGTGGCTGTTTCGGTGTCGATTCCTAAATTATGGTAAAGCGTTGCAAACACTTCTTGAATATGCACCGGGCGTTCTGAGGGTTCTTCGGCAAATTTATTTGTTGCACCAATTACGCGCCCTGGTTGCACTCCACCTCCAAACATCAGGGCAAAACTAGCTCGCGGCCAATGATCGCGGCCTCCCTTAGCGTTGATGCGTGGCGTTCGGCCAAACTCACCCCACACCACGACGGACACGTCTCGATCCAACCCTCGTTGATAGATATCATCGATCAGAGCGGCGACACCTTGATCAAAGAACGGCAAGTGATCGCGAGCATTTTCAAAATTCGTACCGTGCGGTTGCCCGTGCCAATCCCAACGTCCATAAGCCACCGTGACCGTCCGGACGCCAGCTTCAACTAACCGACGAGCTTTGATGAAATAGTCATTATGCAAACAAGCTCCATCTCCGTAACCGGCGTATTCGTAGGAACCACCACCATAGCGTTCAACGAGCTTGGGATCTTCTTTGGTAATATCCAAAGCGTCGGATAATTTGCTTGAGGTCAGGATACCTAAGGCTTGTTCGGTAAAAGCATCTACACCTTCAAGCTCGACGATTTTATCGACCTGTCGCTTCATGCGGTCAAGACCCGCGAGCAGGGCAGTGCGGCTTTGGAATTGCGAAACATCGATGCCATGTAAATCCAAGTTTGCGGCACCGTCGGCGTTGGGGGTAAAAGGGGAATGTGACTTACCCAAGAAACCGGCATCGCCCGGATTGGACCATCCGGATACTTTCATTTTGGGATTCAGACTGATAAACGGTGGAATACCCCGTTTCGCTGTACCCCGTATTTTTGAAATGACGCTACCGAGTGATGGCCAGCCACCGACTGGTTGGTTTTCGTTTAGTCGCCCCGTTAAGCACTGAAACGCATCATGTCGATCTTTTGCGCCATAGATCGAACGAATCAGTGAGTAGCGATCCATGCGACTGGCAAGTTGTGGCAAATGCTCACAAATCTGCACTCCCGGTAGATTTGTCGATATCGGTGAGAACTCGCCTCGTATCTCACTAGGCGCTTCTGGTTTCAAATCAAACATGTCCTGATGCGGCGGGCCACCAGCTAGGAAAATCATGATGCAGGCTTTGTGTCCTAAGCGGTGACGATTTTCACCTTGAGCTCGTAACAACTCCGGTAGTGTCAGTCCACCCATTGCCATACCACCGGCGCGCAAGAAACTGCGTCGATTTAAGCCATCGCAAAATTGAGGGGGTAAGCGGTGAAACAAAACAGGGACCGTTTCAAAAAGGGGCAACGACCATATACGGTTTATACCATGACTAAGTTTACCACAGCAATATCTGTAACGCCAAGGCAATTAGTAACTCCGTAATTTGACACGTTTAATATAGGCGTTTAACTCGGATACAGTGACTTTACCGTCACGCTTGCTTAAACACCGTTGGTGCAGCTAGGTTCCGCTAAGTGCACTCACACGCATTCGTATAATTAGGGATTGAAAAACCCCTTGACCGGACCGAGTAGGTCCAATCAAGGGGCTTTGAAAACAGTGCAATGATTAAAAACTAACTAGCTGTTAGTTATTTTTCCATTCTTCACCAAGTGGTCCACCATCTCGGCGGTCACCAAGGCGATTGTAGGTCACGTAGTCGATGTTTTCGCTCAAGAATTGAACGCTACCGTCGACTAGGACGAATTGAGCTCCACCTTTGTGTTGCGACTTGAAAGCATTGGAAGTAGACCAATTCTTAAAGTGCGAACAACTACGAGGATTTAACGGTGGGTTGTGATTACCCCACGAGAAACCAGGGTCGCCAATACCCACTACTGGGAAGTTAATCGGTCCCACGGTCATCACCCACGTCGCGTTGTAATGCAACCAACCGTTGTGATAATGGTCCGATTTATGTGGCAACATTTCACCTGCCATGATGACTTGGCTTTCACCATCGGTCACATCACGGAAGCGAGCGGCCCAAGGACCACGCAAGAAAACACCCGAAGCCCTAAAGCCACGTCCGTCATTACCATGGTTCGGAGGTCCAGTTTGAAAGATGTTACCCGGATAATTCGGACAGATGTTATTCCACGAGTTACTCTTTTGTGCGCCCATGCTATAACCGTAACAACTAACGGTTGCATCGCGGTCATACCAACTTCGCTGAACATAAGGATCAACATTGGCCGAAGGGCAAATAAAAGTTGGAATCAACTCACTTCGCACAGCTTTTCCATTAGGAGAAATTGCCCAGTCAGTTTCAAACCGTGCCCAGTTGTTGTAAGACCCGCCAAATGGGGCAATACTACGATTCTTAACACCAGAAATAACCATATTCAACTGATGGTATAGTGGATCCTGTTCGATAAAAGGAAGCAACTTAGCAAATACTCCACCCTTACTACTGCCAACCCAAGTTTGTCCGTTATTGGACGTTCTACCCCAGAAGTGAATGCCATTATGTGGCAAAGAATTGTAGGTATTGTGATAAGTTCGCATTGCGAGGCCAATCTGCTTTAGATTGTTACTACACGACATTTTTCGTGCTGCTTCGCGCGCCGCAGATACTGCAGGCAACAACAACGCTACGAGGATACCGATAATCGCAATCACGACCAACAATTCCACGAGCGTGAAGGCGTTTCGCCTGTTTAAACGTTTCATTACATAGTCTCCGAAAAAAAAATTATATATATATATGCGATTTCAGATTCGAACAACACTGAAAACCCATCAAGTTATTTATATATACAATATGTGAATAAAGCGAGTGTTTTTTTTGCTTTCGCCTTAAAATCCTTGACATTCATTGTCAATAGTCGAGTAATTCATACAACTCGAACCTATTTTCACAGGGATTTCCTCGTGACACATACATCTCACGGGCAGTGGGGTCCATGACGATCGAGAATACTGTACTCCAAAATCCGTGTTTATCCGCATTTGGATGCCTACAAATCGACTGTGGGTAATTATCGTGATCCGCTAACAATAACTGGATTTGTTGAACTGTCAATTTTCGCTCAGGCCCCACTTCGGACAACAATTGCGTCATCCGCTGTAACCTTGGAACCGATTGAATCAATTCCGGATATTCATCATTGATCAACGTACGATCCGGACACAAGCAGTGGTTGGTGTGTACCAACAGCGATTCGTCGGTCAATAATTTAACTTCATCAATATATCCTTCCACATTTGCAGGTCCGTCAGGAGTCGTCATCATAATGTTGACAGGGATGGCGCGGTGCGCTGATGCGAGCACATCCACCGCTGATACTAATGACGTTTGCTCAAACATCGTGCGCAACGAAAAATAATGCGGTACGCCAACATCTCGAGATGGCGCTGGCAGCGTATTTACGCAAGCGGCTAGGCCAGCCGTGTTCATACCGATATAGGAGATCAGCCCGGCTTGAGTGACACTTATGTAGGCGGGAGCGGCATCCGGTTGACGCGTTAATACCAAGGTAAATGGATCCAATGCAGAATCCGCATCCCAGTTCTGAGCTACGATCCCTCTTCCGGATTGCATCGAACTGGCCCCAATCGACAATGCCGTGCATCCTTGTAGACCATTGACGCCCTGCGCCGTCGCATTACTGAATTGGTTGCGAACTTGCAGCAGCATCAAATTTTCGATCGAGACAACACTCGCTTCAGCCAATCCATGCAGTTCTTCGACAAGGTGCGGTGCAAATTGGCTCACATGCGTTAGCGATTCATGGCTAATTCGCGCGGCAGTGTCGCGATCAATGGAAACCGTTTTATTGATGGAATAGAGAGCCTCATCACAAAACCCTCGCACCAGATCACCGACTGCATCCCCAATTTGCCGTCCCATATCACGGGGCGTGCCGCGAACTGTCAATTCTGGATAGCGACTTGCGGCCGAAACTAAATCAGACATAACTTCGTGACTCCCCATAGAGGTCATTCGGGGGTATTAAATATATCATTCGCGGAAACTTGAACCTGAAAACCGATCTCGATTACAAAACGTTTCCACAGAGGCCGAAGCCATTGGAGCATTGTAATACTATTACCCACAGCATTACAAACAAAAAATGGAACCCTCTACCCAACCTCAACATCAACGGCGGCACCTTGCCACGTATCTCTTTTTTCCATCTCGGCAGCGATAGCATCTCGAACTGCCGGTTTATCTTGGCACCACTGGGGCGCCACAAAATAGTCTGCCGGCGCGTCCCCGCTGACCCGTTCAACAACCACCTCCGGCGGCGTCAACTCAAGAAACTCAACCACTGCTCGCACATATTTCTCTCGGTCAAGCATCGCAACCTCACCACGCTCGAGTTGCTCGGCGAGCTCTGTGTTTTTGACGGCGTATAGATTATGTATTTTGATCGCATCCACTTGGACTCGCGCCAACTCTCGTGCGGTTTCCAACATATCTTCATGGCTTTCCCCAGGCAATCCGAGGATTACATGAGCGCAGATTTCAAAGCCACGATTCTTACTACGGTGCATCGCATCAAGGAACGCATCATGATGATGGCCGCGATTCATCCAATCCAGCGATCGGTCATGCATCGTTTGCATGCCATATTCAACACTTAAGTACGTTTTCTCAGCGACTTCATCAAGCAAGTCGAGCACGTCATCAGCCACGCAATCTGGCCGAGTTCCGATCGCCATACCAACAACTTGCGGATGTAACAGCGGAGCGTTATACAAGGAACGCAGTTTTTCAACGGGCGCGTACGTATTGGTGGCAGGTTGAAAATAGGCGATGAATTGGTTGACATTATAGAAGGCTTGCAGACGAGTGATTCCAACTTCAAGTTGGTCCATGATATCTTGCCGGGGAATCCGGCGACTTGGGCTAAAACTCCGGTTATCACAAAACGTGCAACCCCCAGTGGTCACGGAACCATCAACATTAGGACATGTAAATCCAGCGTCTAAACTGACTTTCTGGACCCGCTCGCCAAAAACACCCCTAAAATGGTGGTTCAAAGTGTGATATCTGAGCCCAGCATCGCGCCAATTCGGCGTTGGGCGTTTACCAATGTCCGCGTTGTTCATAGAACAAAAAATCCGTATTTGTTGGTGCTTTACCAAAAACAATTTCAATTAGGATTTGACGAATTCCCGTTGCGTCATAAAATAGCAGGTACGTTTAACAGTCATAACCACATTAACCGAACATTTTGAATATTGAAAGTCGTACTATCGGCCAGTATCGGTTTATATGTTTAAGCGACCCAATCAAATATCCGATAAATTTTTATACAACGCGCCCTCAACCAATCACCATTTTAAACCTCAATTGATAACACGGCAACGACAAATTGGTAACCTAACATGAGTAAGTACGGACACCTTGAACCAATCGGCGGCGGGGACTCTATTCCGCTGCTAGATAACACGCTACTCGTTGGGCGGCGTGAGAGCTGCGACATCGTGTTGCGATTCAAGAATGTTTCCGCACACCATTGCCAACTATACATCAACAAGGGTTACTGGTTCGCGCGCGATTTGAATAGTCGCAACGGGACTCGCGTCGAGGGCGTCCGCATCAACACCAAACGACTAGACCCTGGATGCAGTATTCAATTTGCCAAACATATTTACACGATGGATTACGATCCGGCTGATTTAGGTGCAACAGGGCCACCTCCAGCTGATGATGATGCAGTACGGACTGTATTGGGCCGCAGTCTCTTGAGCCGGGCTGGGCTCGAACGTCGGGAGCATTCCACCGACCACAAACGACGCTACGACCCCACGAACAACGACGCTGGACAAATCCAAGATCCCAACAAGCCTCTGTAAATTAGCCGCAGCGGAGAATCGCCTCTTTGTCACGGCGGCGTTTGCACTCACTTCTGCCGCGACCTCAATAATATCGCCACATACATCGCCCTTTGCAAACCTTCTCTCTGCAACAACTACCGCGCGACACACAAAACTCGACCGTACTAACGCTTGGGGCAACTCCCACAGGAAGTCGCGTTACATTCAGCGTTGGAATAGTAGAGTCGGTCCTAGGGGTATTCGATAACGCGAGTATGAATGATGCAGGTCTTCGAAGGCCGGCAGGCTCGGGGCATTGGTTACATCTTGGTTTCGAACCAGCAGACTGCGACGCACAACGATGTCCGGATGGACTAGCGGTGAAAGACCGTCAAAGCTGGCTGGGTCGCGAAAACGATCTCCGTCGGCAACCGCCGTCGACATCAATAAAACGTAAGTGGCGTTCTGCTGAAGGCGAACAGGCTGGTTCAAACGAATGTAGCGAAATGAGTCGCGATACTCTCCGGCATCTTCTGGCGATACCTGACAGTTGGCGATCTCAATCTGTCCGTCTGTTTCGACGCGGAGAAGTCGCAGAACGTGATTCGCAACAATCCGGGCGTTTTTTATTAGGAGCCAGCTGCGTGGAAGGTTGGTCGCGGTCCCGCTCAGTCGGGACCGATCGGGCACCGCGGATGGAAGCGTCTTTGTCAGGCGCGTCGAACATGCCAAGGTGAGTGACTAGCTTTTCACCGCTCCCTTTTTGCAACTGAAATTCAAACCCAATTTCTCCAGTGACGTCGTTTCGCTGGTTATGCCAACCTGGATGAACGATCATTTCTGGACCGGCTGGTAGATTCAATTCCCGCGCGTAGCCACGGTTGTGGATTTGCTGAAGTGTTGCTGCCAATTCACGGGCAGCATGATTAGAGGGGTCGTTGGAAGTATTACCGTCTTCATAAAGGTTCTCATTCAGGTCATAGAAGACCGTCGGAATGGAAGCACCGCGCGATCCCCCTGACGCCCAGGGCATTGCCAGTCCGCCGTCCACGATGAGCTTATGTGATCCCTGCCGGATTGCCAACGTGTCGTTGAGGTAGGGTGGTCCCAGATGGCAGAAGAAAATTCGCGGGCGTGTGTCAGGCACTTCGGGAGTTCCCGTCCAATACGCGAATACGTCGTGACTGTCCTGCGCTTCCTCCGGTGCGAGTGAGTGTCCGATAACACGCGCGAGCGTCGCATAGAGATCGGTCAACGATACAATCGAGTGGTTCAGTTTTCCGGCCTCAAGCACTGCGGGCCATGAAACCATGAAGGGAACTCGAATACCGCCTTCCCAGAGTTTTGCTTTTTTGCCGCGCAGACCACCGCTTTCCTGATTGCGGCCCAAGTTGTCGCCGGTATTCGACCCATTGTCGCTGGTGAAGATGACGAGCGTGTTTTCAATCAATTTATGACCGCGCCAGCGAGGATCGTCGGTTGCTTTGAGCTTCTCCAAAAGCTTGCCAAAAACGACGTCGTTTTCCAGAACCATGTCCTCTCTAGCACCCGCCACCACGTTATCAGAGTAACGACTCTGCCCTTTGATCGGCGTTTCAGCGATCTCATCAGGAACGGCATAGTCTCCGTCTGGATGCCGTTGAAAATGATTCGCGTTGGGCACGTAGTACAGAAAAAACGGTTCGTCAGGTTTCGCTGACTGGCGATCGATAAACGCCTCAGCTTCACGTAGGTAAAGTGGACCCAGATTGCGGAGGTCCCAATCGGGTGCGGCGAGGATGCGTCCTTCGCGTTTCTTCATGCCGATCAGCCGCATGCGACTGCGATCGGTGAAGGTGAAGTGATCGTTGCGAATTAGGACGCGTGGCTCCGTGTCGAGCGGGTCTTCAGTATTTCCGGGCACGCCAAAGTATTCATCGAAACCATGATGCGTCGGACCGTCGAGCAGCGACTTTGTGAAGTCCACATCTTGAAAGTAAAAATCGTCGGCAGGATTACCATCACCGTCATCGAATGACATGCCAACGTGGTACTTGCCAATGCCAGCTGTACGATAACCGTTCTCCTGCAGCATTTCAGGCATCGTTGTTAGCGCCCGCTGAATCATCGGAGTATTGGGGCCGTGAGGCAACCAACCTTGATTCTTCAGGTACGATCGATGTGCAAATCGTCCAGTCAGCAGCGAATAGCGAGTTGAACTGCACATTGATGCCGGCGCGTATCCATCCGTAAATACTATCGAGGAGCGAGCAAACTTCTCGATATTCGGAGTATGTAGGGTCCGTGCGATTGGGGGTGTATTGTGACTGAGGCGAACTCCAAGATAGGCACTTGTGTCTCCCAGACCCATGTCGTCAGCCATCATGATGATGATATTCGGCTTCGAGGGGCGTTCGGCTGCTTGAAGCTGGCCAATAGAGCATGGCAATAGAACAGCCGCCACAAAAGATACAACGAAGCAGAGAAGGGCGGTGTGGTATCGACGTTTCATTTCGCCCCCGATGACTTGAGAGAGTCCAAGTAAGCTTTGGCTTCAGTTGCAAGCTGGATCAGGTTGGGAGCCGCCTTTTCCTCGTAAGCTTTAATGGACTTGCCGGCATCAACGACCGCTCTGTTTCTATCCTGAAAATCAGGATCGTCGTTAAGGGATTTACGGATAGCGTTGCGATTTTCGACAGCAGCGTCAACGCTCTCGAAGGCTTCGGGGAAGCGGGCTTCGAGGGCGGCCTGGCGCCTCGCAGTTTTTTCGACGAGGGCGGCAAGTTGTTTGTCACCCGTCGCTTCGAGTTGGGCGCGGATCTGGCCGAGTTCGGAAACGTATCGTTGTTTTGCGACCCCATCCTCTTTGAGACGGGCGATTTCGGGCCTAGTGGAGAGGACGTAAGCATCTTCAGCACGGGAAGCTCTGTGGACCTCCATTTCCATCGCTTTGAACTCAGATTCGCTGGCCTTGAGTTGTTGTTTCTTCTTCGCTATGAGTTTGCCGATTTGTTTGTGGGTGGTGAATGCCTCCGCATAATCCACGTGAAGAGCAGCTTGGAGCTTATCCCGTTTTGCCACGAGGGCGCGGTAGGCTTGATCCCCCAGAGTAAGACGTGATTTAAGATTCATATACTCGAGTTTATAACGCTCAGCGGGGTCACGCTTGACGGGATCG
>JABHUV010000071.1 GCA_018658605.1 Planctomycetaceae bacterium
GCCATTGGTGGCCATAGACTGGCCCGAGGTTTCCATCTTCATCCGCCCATTCATCCCAAATACGCACTTTATTGTCGCGGAGGTATTGGATGTTTGTGTCACCGGTCAAGAACCACAGCAACTCGTGGATGATGGATCGCAGGTGTAATTTTTTTGTGGTAAGTAGCGGAAAAGAATCAGCTAGATCAAATCGCATTTGATGGCCAAATAGGCTACGAGTTCCAGTGCCGGTGCGATCTTCTTTGATAGCACCGTGGTCGTAGATTTGCTGGATTAGATCGAGATATTGACGCATAGTTGTCAAACAAAAGAGACGATTGTATAGAGCCCTATTTATGTGAGTAGTTTACCATGTTCACATGCTATTTGAACCCTAGTAGGGGCTACGGTCAGGGGCCAAATCCACCTCTGCTGCGGCGGATACAAATTTACAATAACATGGAATGCCTCGCTTCTGCATCATGCGCGATCGAAGGGAAAGGCGATGACTTCGGCGATATCGGTGGCACCCGTTACTAGCATTACTAAACGGTCAAATCCTAAGGCTACGCCGCAGCAATCAGGTAAGCCACTTTGCATCGCCGTATCTAAATAGCTTTCTTGCGGTAGTCGAGGTTGTCCGTCTTGTTCCCGTTGCTGGTTGCTTCGTTCATTGCGGCGCCGAAATTCCTGAAAGTCTAATAGCTCGTGATAACCGTTAGCTAATTCCAAGCCATGGAAAAATAGCTCAAAGCGATCAGCTATTTTTGGGTTGTCGGGGTTTTGCCGAGCTAATGCGGCTTGAGAGAGAGGGTAGTCGACCAAAATGGTCGGGACGTCTAAACCTAGCGTCGGTTGTACATACTCGGTGAACAACAAATCAAGCCAGCCATCACGATCCATATTACGCCAGTTTTCAGGCGGTTGGAAATCTAATCCCGCGATACAGCGCAATAATTTCGCGGCAGAATCTTCGAGCGGATCAATGTCTATAGCTGCCATGAATGCCTGCTGATAGGTAATCGTTTGGTGCGCGTCGGTGGACAAAATAGTGCTTAGCAGAGACCCCAAAAATGTGATGGCATCATCGGTTGACCACGATGTCCGGTACCATTCAAGCATCGTGAATTCCAGATTGTGATGTGGTCCCTTTTCATCGCTGCGAAATGCTCTCGTGATTTGGTAAATGGCTTGCATGCCATCAGCGAGCAAACGCTTCATATGAAATTCTGGTGAAGTTTGTAACCAATACGTTTCGTTGTGGATGACTACGGGAATTGGAAACAAATGGCGGTCAACAACGGTATCTATTGAAAGCATGGGTGTTTCGACTTCATCAAATCCGTGATCACAAAAGAATGCTCGGACTTGAGCGAGAAGTTCGCTGCGGCGCTGTAGTGTCGAGAGCTCCGCGGTCGGTTGAAAATTTATACGGTTATTACCGGAAACGTTCTCAGTAATATCTGGTAGTCTCAGTACAAATGAAAATTCGAGATCGGCAATCTTAATTGAGTCCCCGGGCTGTAAGGATACGGGATTGGTGAGTTGGTGGCCGTTTATTTTTGTCCCATTAGCGCTGTTGAGATCCGAGATTGTGAAATGCGGGTCGTCGGCGACAAGCCGTACATGCTCGCGGCTAACGGAGGGAAAGTTGAGTTGAACGTTACAATCAGCATCTCGGCCAATGACATTGTCACCCAGTACAAGCTCATAGGCTTGTCCGCGATCGAGTCCGTTTGTAGCTAGCAGGTAGGCCATACTGATGGCGATACGATTGTTTAAAAGGTTATTTTTGGTTTACGCGTTCGACATAATCGCCGGTGCGAGTGTCGACTTTGATAACATTTCCCATCTCAATAAATGCTGGACAGAGGATCTCAGCGCCAGTTTCAACCGTAACAGGCTTAGTGACACTTGTTGCTGTGTCACCTTTGGCGCCGGGTTCACAGTATTCGACCTTTAGCTCGACGTGGTTCGGTGGAGTTAATGTAATTGGATTTTCGTTCCACAGTACCGTTTGGCATTTCATGCCTTCGGTTAAGTATTTCCAATAGTCACCAACTTGCTCGGCAGATAATTCATATTGGTCGAAATCAACGTTGTTCATAAAGACGAATGTATCGCCTTGTTTATACAAATATTGACAACCAACTTCCTCGACATCAGCGGATTCGAGCGAATCGCCACCTTTATAGGTACGGTCCAAGATTGTGTTACGCAGTAGATTTCGTAGCTTGCATTTATAGAACGCATTGCCCTTGCCGGGTTTTACGAAATTCATTTCGATCATCATGTACGGCTCGCCGTTAATTTCAACTCGCAAGCCCTTGCGAAAATCGTTAGTCTTATAGGTTGCCACGGTCGTTCACTTCCTCTGCGCGAATTATTTGTTGTTAAAATTAAGGGTCGTCAAGGATTCTTTTATACCACTTTTCTTATTGATACTATAACCATGCCTCCGACGTTATTACAGTCCAAACTACTTCGAAGCGAAAAGCCTAATCTGGAAGTGGAAATAGAAATTCCGACATGGCAACATGAGATAAAAACAGCTTTCCGTTTAGCAAGTGACTTATGCGAGTTTTTAAATCTCGATCTCGGTAAGATGGAGATTTCAGCGCTTGCAGCAAAACAATTTCCATTGTTCGTGCCACGCGGTTTTGCACGCCGCATGGAAAATGGAAATCCAGATGATCCGCTGCTGCGGCAGGTTCTTAATGTGGTACAGGAAGAGGTGTCGGACACTCAGTTTAGTGTCGACCCTGTGGGGGAATCAGGGGCCGGCATTGCGCCAGGGTTATTACAGAAATATGCAGGTCGCGCACTGATGGTCGTAACTGGTGTTTGTGCCGTGCATTGTCGTTATTGTTTCCGGCGGCACTTTCCCTACCAGTCGTTTCAACAAATAGGTGCAGAAAATTTCCGGTGGCAACCAGCATTGGATACTATTCGCAACGATGCCAGCATCCACGAAGTACTGCTCAGTGGCGGTGATCCATTGGTGTTGTCTGATGAGCTATTAACAGAATTAATAACGATGTTGGAAAATATTCCACACCTCAAACGCTTGAGAATTCATACCCGGTTGCCCATTGTGATACCATCACGCGTTACGGAGGCATTAGTGAATCGTTTGGCCTCCAGTCGTTTAGCTGTTTGGTTTGTGGTACACGCCAATCATGGCAATGAACTTGAAACAAATGTGTTACAGTCACTGGACCGTATTGTTACAGCAGGAATTCCAGTTCTAAATCAGACGGTGCTTTTGAGAGGCGTGAATGATTCGGTTGGAGCGTTAGAAGAACTGTTTGCCAAACTGGCTGATGCGAGCGTGTTGCCTTATTATTTGCATCAGCTGGATCGTGTTGCCGGTGCAGCACATTTCGAAGTGCCTATTGAAACGGGCAAGCAGTTGATTAAGCAACTACGAACAAGGCTGCCGGGATATGCGGTTCCACGTTATGTACAAGAACTTCCGGATGAGTTGGCAAAAACGATACTGGCGTAATACTATATTCACAAGGGTGATAGACTACCGGCGATAAGATTAGCCGCGACACAGTCCTGAGATATGGAGAAAGATTAGATCAATGAGTTTAGAACGAGTGTTAGAGCCGGAAGTTATGGATACGTTGGCCGAAGCCCACGACTACGATTGCATGGACCACCGTGGCGTTAACCAAGCTTTTGTTGCTGATTTGCTACGGACCGGTGATATTGGTACGGAAGTTTTAGACCTTGGAACAGGTACCGCGCAAATACCTGTCGTGTTGTGTCAGCAGGATCCGCATTGTCGAGTGATGGGGATTGATTTAGCAGCGCATATGCTAGATCTTGCTCGATACAATATCGAAGTCGAAGGCTTCACGAACCGTATTTTCTTGCAACAGATTGACTCGAAAGACCTGTCGATGGAATCTGATTCGTTTGATACAGTGATGTCTAATAGTATTATTCACCACATTCCAGAACCACTAGCGGCGATTACCGAAGCAATACGAGTGGTTCGTATTGGTGGGTTGTTGTTTTTCCGTGATCTGATGCGTCCGACAACTGATGAACAAGTTGTTGCGTTGGTAAAACAATATGCTGGCGAGGAAAATGAACACCAGCAACAGATGTTTGATGATTCATTGCGGGCGGCGTTAAGTTTAGCTGAAATACGCGAATTAATTAGCTCACTAGGATTTGACGACGCAACGGTGCAGGCCAGTAGCGATCGCCATTGGACGTGGATTGCCCGTAAATAGATAGTAGGAGTCCGTAGTAGATGGCTGTAAATTATTCACTTGAATATCAACGGCTCAGAACACACGGGAACCGTGAAGTGTTTTATAGTAAGCTAGTATCTAGCGATTAATTTATTACCTACATGGAAAGAACGATGGCAAACCAACTTAGCAAAAGACATTTGAATCGCCGTGACTTTGTAAAAGCGTCCACGGTTTTTTCGGTACCATTGTTTGTGCCGAATAAGGTTTTTGGCGCCAACGAGAGACTCAACGTTGGTGTTATTGGCGTGGCAGGCCGAGGTGGTGCAAACCTATCCGCAATGGGTGGTCAGAATGTTGTGGCTGTATGTGATGTTGATAGCGATCGCTTAGCTGGGGCAAAAAATAAACATCCAAATGCAGTCGGATATGCTGACTATCGAAAGCTCCTTGAACGTAGCGATATAGATGCTGCTGTTATTTCCACCCCAGATCATCACCACGCTCCCGCGACGTTACGAGCACTCCGAGCAGGGTTACATGTTTATTGTGAAAAGCCATTAACGCACAGCGTTGAAGAAGCGCGAATGGTTGCCAGTGAAGCGAAGAAGCAAGGTGTTGCCACTCAGATGGGAACACAAAATCATGAACACCCCGGATATCTAAGATTGGTTGAAATTTTAGAATCCCAAACTGTGGGCCAAGTTCGCGAGGCACATATCATTACAGACCGTCCAGGCAAATGGTGGCCACAAGGCATTGATGCCCCCACTGGAAAACATGAAATACCCGCTAACGTTAGTTGGGACTTATGGCTCGGACCCGCTCAGTCACGCTCTTATAACCCCGCTTATATGCCATTTAAGTGGCGCGGGTTCTGGGACTTTGGCTGTGGAGCGATTGGGGATATGGCCATCCACTTGATGGACCCTAGTTTTTGGGGATTGAAGCTTGGTGGCAAAGTGACAGTTTCTTCGCAAGGTCCAGATGTTAATGCCGATAGTGCACCAACATGGATGATTACGAAATTTGAATTTGGTCGCCGAGGCAAATATGCTCCGGTTGACGTCTATTGGTATGAAGGAACAGCACGACCTAAGGATCCTGAAATTGCTAAGAACCTACCAATGAACGGTTCGCTGTTTATTGGAGACAAAGGCAAAGTAGCGTGTACTCACAATCAGTCCCCAGTCTTTATTGGCGATGGCATCGAAGCACCAGTCCCCTATCTACCGGAGTCACCAGGGCATCATGCTCAATGGATTACGGCTTGCAAAACGGGCAGCGCTACCGGTTCTAATTTTGCATATGCAGGACCTTTTACTGAAATCGTCTTGCTCGGCAATGTTGCTTATCGAGCGGGCACTCCAATCATCTATGACCCCAAGTCTATGAGCATAACGAATAACGATGCCGCCAACAGCCTGCTAAGAAAAGACTATCGCCCAGGTTGGGAAATCTAAAGTGATGCCATATTCAATGGGCCGGTAATGTCAATTACCGGCGGCTGAATTATAATGAATGTCCATTAATACTCGCCTTCCCTCTTCTTCCTAGAAATAGATACGATGCCTAACAATCCACAAACAAGTTCACGCCGTGATTTTTTGAGTCTTTCCTCGAGTGCGGTTGGGGCATTTTTGGTTGCTGATACACTTAGCAATTTTAATTATCTACAAGCATCCAACGTCGATAAGTCGGGTAATAAGAGTCCCTATGGTCCTCTAAAACCAACGAAAGATATGAACACTGGCTTGGAATTGTTAAGTTTGCCGGATGGGTTCAAATACGTAACAGGCAATTGGGCGGGTGAGACGATGAGTGATGGCCGTAAAATGCCAGGCGCTCATGATGGAATGGGTGTCATTGCGGATAATAAGGGTGTTGTTACACTCTGCCGAAATCATGAAATTAACGGCGTAAAACCTTCGTACGCTAAAGCGGCAAATACCTACGATGCTAATGCAAGCGGCGGTACAAGTAACTTTACTTTTGATTGTAATACAGGTAAGTTTTTGACGAGCCAAGCCAGCCTTTCCGGTACCGTACGAAACTGTGCCGGCGGCGTAACTCCTTGGGGAAGTTGGTTGACTTGTGAAGAAACGCTACTGGGCCCGGAAGAAGAATCCGATCCAAAGCATGAAGAAACGCATGGTTGGATATTCGAGGTTCCTGCTGATGGCAACGGATCACCTGTGCCTCTGAAAGATATGGGCCGTTTTGTTCATGAAGCCGTCGCTGTTGATCCGGTGACTTCGATTGTCTACGAAACCGAAGATCGATCAACCTCTGGGTTATATCGGTTTTTACCTAAAACCAAAGGTAAGTTGATAGATGGCGGAACTCTACAAATGATGAAAGTTCCTGGACAGCTTGATCTATCCAAAAACGTCAAGCCAGGTGCCGTATTTGAAAACATCGAATGGGTCACGATTGATGATCCTACAATTCCTCATGTTCAAGGTACCACCAACGCTCTAGGTGTTTATTCCCAAGGCCGCAAACTAGGTGGGACAAACTTTGCACGACTCGAAGGTATTTGGCATTATCAAGGCTCGATCTTTTTTGATTCCACGAGCGGTGGAAATGTTAGTGCTGGACAAATATGGGAATATATTCCGAGTAAGAATACATTGCGATTGGTGTTTGAGTCACCGGATAAACTAGTACTGAACATGCCGGATAATCTAGCGATTAGTCCTCGCGGAGGTATTCTGGTCTGTGAAGATTGCGGTACTACAACAGTGAAAACGGAAGCGGGGATTGAAAGATTCTATCCGCGACTGCAGATGCTTAGTCCCGAGGGAGATATTTTTCCACTGGGCTTTAATAATGTGATTATCAACAAACGCACCATGGGTAAAAAAGGGGACTTCCGTGGCTCAGAATGGACGGGCGTGAATTTCAGCCCAGACGGGCGATGGCTTTTTGCTAATATCCAATCGCCGGGATTTACTGCCGCAATTACTGGACCGTGGGGCAAAGGATTTTTGTAACGACGGCATGATGGATTTAGAATAATTCGCGGATTGGTTCGCCATGGTAAATCAAATGCGGACGATCTTGGCCGTCAACCCAAGCGGCTGTGGCGGGTAAACCGAGGGCATCATAAATAGTTGCCGCAAGATGCTCGGGTGTTTTGGGCAGATCCGTGGGAAAGCCACCATGTTTGTCGGACTTGCCAATCGCTTGACCCCCGCGTACGCCACCACCGGCAAACCAAACGCTTTGCAGTGCCCCATGATGATCACGCCCTGGCAACTTATAATGACTTGGCAGTAATGTGATTTTTGGCGTACGACCAAATTCACCAGCCATAATAATCAGTGTTTCGTCCAGCTCCCCAGCAGCGTCTAAGTCATCCAGTAGAGCACTCACTGCTTGGTCTGTAGGCGGGAACAACTTGTTTTTTAGGTGGGGAAATGCATTTCCGTGAGTGTCCCATGCTTCGTCGTTGCCTAAATTGACTTGGACCATGTTGACGCCAGCAGCAACCAACCGTCGTGCCATCAGTAGCGACCAGCCAAAACAGTTCTTTCCGTAGCGATCTTGAATATTTTCGTCCGCTTCGGTGACGTCCAGTGCATGTTGGACGGTCTTGTCTGTCAGTAGAGAAATCGCTTGTTGGCGGTATTGGTCAAAGAGTTCCGTTTGAGTAGATTTGTCGAGGCGGCGTTTTTGGTCGGTGACAGATTGGACAAGCTTGAGTCGATCGACAAATCGACCTTCAGCAAGTCCATGGGGTAACTCGAGGTTAGGAGCTTGAAACGTTCGTGCCAGGTCCGTACCACGATCCTGGTGGTCGAACGCATATTTGGGAAACGCACCATACGATGTTTTATGGAATGACGCTCCTTCGACAAACCAAGGATTAGCGTCTTCACCCATCATGCCGGCAAACTGTCCTGGAATGACTCGTCCAGAATTATGTACTAATCGTTCAGGCAGTACGGCGACAGGCGGCAAGTTGTTACGGCCGGTCGTTAATGCGTTGGCAACTGCGGCAATGGCAGGATTATCGGTTGGTCGCGGTGCGGATGCGTTGAAGCCGACAGGTAATTTGCTGTGGCCCGTTAACATAATATGATGACCGGCTGAATGTTCGTTGGAGGTATGAGTTAAAGAACGGAGAACAGCCCACTTTTCGCTACGTTGTGCCAACAGCGGTAGGTGCTCACAAATGTGTAAACCTGGCGTGGCGGTGGATATCGGCTTAAAGTCACCGCGAATATCGTCGGGGGCGTCGGGTTTTAAATCGAAGCTGTCTTGTTGAGCCAGGCCACCGGAGAGAAAAATATAGATGATCTTCTTGGCCTTATTTCCCGTCGCACCCGATAGACTTTGAATAGGTGCTGCCTGTAAAGCGGATACATGGTTCATTCCCAATCCCAGTAATCCGACGGCTCCGACCTGAAGAGCATGCCGACGATTAACGAGAGCGTGTTGTGGTTTTGGGTGGGACATTACGGCAATTATATCTTAGAGGCTGAGGCTATGTGTTATAAATCAAAGTGCGTTTGAATACTATATATAAGAGACTATTCGTTTATCGGTTGTTGGTGCTAGGTTACTTCAATGTCCAGATATTGACGCGGCGGTCAAAGGAGCCAGATACTAGCAAATTACCGTCTTGTGCAAAAGCGAGTGAATAGACGGTATTGCGATGACCCTTGAGTGATGTGATTTTGCGATATGTTTCAAGGTTCCACAGATTGATGACTCCATCGGTACCGCCGCTGGCAAGGCGTTGGCCGTCATGTGAATATGCTAAGCTCCGAACATTACCTTGATGTCCGCGCAAGCGGCCGGTTACTTTCCCCTTGGTCCGATTCCAAACGGCAATCATGCCTTTGCCGCCACCCGTTGCAAATTGATTATTATCGGATTTTGAGTAGGCCACGCTATAGACCCCTTCTTCATGCTCCGTTACCGCATGTAATTGCGTGCCATCTTGGTTCCAAGTGATGACTTGGCTTGATAAGCTACCGGCAGTGATCCAGTTTCCATCGGCGCTAACATCCACTCCGTAGGTGTATGGGGTGAGACCACCCATTTGTCGGACCTGGCCAGTTTCTGTCCAAATGCGGATTGTATTATCAAAGCCCGCGGTGACGATGTGTTCATCAGTGGGGCCCGCATAGACGCCACTTAATACGGCTAAGCTATGTCCGGATAACGTTGATTCAACGGAGCCGCTGCTGGAGCTTAAAATTTTGACCGTTTTGTCCAAGCTCGTTGTTAGTATTTTGTTGCCGTCGTGAGAGAATTTTACACAGGATATGCCATCAGCGTGGACGGCACGAAATACTTTTACAGCCCAAGTGTCGGTATTCCAAACATAGACCGCGTGATTGAGGCTGCCGGCTGCCACCAGAGCGCCATCCGGTGAAATATCAACGCCATAGACCGCATTAGGAGGTCCGCCGGCAAGGGTTTTGTAGGAATATTGTTGCATCATTTTATTCTACTTAACATCACCCCGATTGTTTGGATTTTTTCTAGTCTCCTTAGTAGTTATTGTTGTGTGTTGTAGTCGTCTGTGGTGGAAATTCAAAAACTCCCCGCCTTGGGGGGGGGTTGTTGGTAATAATTACCCCGATACAATAACCGCTCAATACATAGACATGAAATTATTTGTAAGTGTGGTTAGTGTTCAGAGGGATTTATCTATCATGGCCCGTTATAAAAAACACAGTCTACAGGCTCTTTGTTTGTGTATGGTGGCAACAGGAATAGCGTGGGGATACTTGGTCTATCAGGATCTTAATAGCAGTCGAAATCGATACGCCAACCTCCCGGACGATCCCACCGGTGGAACTCAAATGAGCACACCAGGAAGTATGGAAAGGATTGACCGGACGTTTGACGCGGTGAGTGATAGTGAATTGCAAGACGATGATATTATTATTGCGTTAGAAGTCAACGGAGTACATTATGCATACCCTAAACGACGCTTATCCGATATCGGCGCACATGTTGCTACCGAAATACTTGGCGATCTTCCAGTAGCGGTAACCTATTGTAACGAAACAGAGTGCGTACGAGTTTTCACGGGTGATGCTGGCGGGGACCGTTTAGACGTTACCCAAGAAGGCCTCGATGAAGGAAAGTTTGTAATTCTAGTAAATGGCAAGCACTTTTTCCAAGAATCCGAAGCGATTCCGTTGCAAGATTACGCGTTTGAATTGGTTCGTTGGAGTCAGTGGAAAACAGAGCACCCAGACGGCCTAGTGCTTGCGGACTATGCATGGGAATAAGGGAAAGAATTTATGATTTTCCCCCCCATTGTTGATTTTTGCAGCGAATAATTGCGTGTGACATTTAATGTCTCCTAATTATTATTCGCATTTATTATCAACGAGCACACCGTGTATACCTATCAACAAGTTCGTCTAGCTGGTTGGCTAGCGTTGTCGAGCCAAGAAGTCCTTCCTAGTTTACATCACTTCACGATGGTCCAGGCCAGCCAATTCCATATAGCCCATAAGCGGCGGCTTAGTTGGTGGCTGGCGCAAGCAGAAGATGCAAGTCATTCTCATCAATTCGATTTGTTATGCAGCGTCATGTTGTCGGAAATATTAACGAGAGTGTGGACGGCAACGGTCGATGGATGGTACCAAACCAATGGAACGCTTGAGCCAGCGAGTGATACCACGTTTTGTGTTTTTAAGAGCATCCAAGCAGATCACGTAGCCGTGAAACAAAAAATGGGTGACTTGATAACGCTGTCCACACACCGTTTCAAAATTCGTGAATTGGCTCGACGTTGTGAACGTTGGACAGATTTGCTTTTAGGGTATATGACGGATATCCCGGGCACTGGTCTGTACGGATACAGTCGTGATCGGATCGAAGAACATGGTAGCGATGTTCGCTGGCAACTTGCTAGCGGCCAAGGTCTTGCAGCCCGCAAATTCACGAACTTGTCGCTCAAGCAAATGTTTGGCCTTCACGTTGAACCTCGTTTAGAGGGCAACGATACATTACGAGAATTCAATGGTATTTGCTCGACGGCAATTTTGTCGTGTGTTGATAAATTCCGCGTCGACATTCCCGAGTCTTGGGTGCACTATTGTTCTCACCCAGCCAACCAAGGAATATCGATGGCCGAACGCCTGATTTCACAATGGCGCCGTGTTGATAGTGGCGCGCTGCACTTGTTGAATTAAGATACAAACGGCGTGTGATGGAATTATAGAATATCGTTGCGTTGTTTATTACGTTGGTCGACGAGGCTGCGGATGTTTTCTAAATCATCACAGGGAGTTGCTTCAATCAACGTACGTGTATATTCTTCGCGGGGGCTCCGGTAAATTGCTTCGGACGGACCAAATTCAACAATTTTTCCATCCTTCATAACGGCCATCATGTCGGCCATGAACTTCACCACTGACAAATCATGGCTGATAAAGATGTAGGTTAGGTCACGACGTTCTTGCAGGTCGTTTAATAGATTGAGCACTTGAGCCTGTACGGATACATCGAGTGCTGACACGGATTCATCGCAGATGATGAACTGCGGCTCGACCGCAAGTGAGCGGGCAATGCAGATTCGCTGTCGCTGTCCACCGGAGAATTCATGCGGATAGCGTCTCAGGTGTTCCGGTAACATTTCCACTTCCTCGAGCAACGCAGCGGCTCGATCAATGCGGTCCGTCCGAGAACTTCCAATACCCTGTAGTTTCATTGGTTCGATAATCGCAGCTTGAATCGTCATACGAGGATTCATCGACCCGAAGGGATCTTGGAAGATAATTTGCATCTCTTGTCGTAGCGGTCGCATTTCACGGCGGCTAAAGGATGAAACAA
>JABHUV010000069.1 GCA_018658605.1 Planctomycetaceae bacterium
CCCATCCGTTCGCGAGACCGGACAAAATGTTGGACTTGTTATTATCGACACAGGCATATCGCTCCGATGATAAATGTTCCCCGAATGAGTTTTGCATTGAAGAGGAATTAGCATGGATTTCCGAATTTAGGAATTCCAATTTGCTGGCGTCGGAAGATTGTCGGCGGGCAATGCGTTTGGCGTATCATTCGGGATATCTACTTATGCTTGCAGATGACCAAGCAATTCCGCACGAAAAAAAGTTGCTGGATGCGTTAGTGAGAGTTTGCAATTCCGTTGTCCCTACATCGACGTTGCAGCGTCTACTTATTTCGTGTGAAATACCGATGCTGCTACTCGGTTTCCGAGCAGAAAATTCACCTCGCGTTGCTCCCTGGGAGACAATTATCGATAGGTTAGGATCGATTTGCGACGAGGCGTTTGACGGTGAAGGGATGATGGCAAGTTCTGAATTGAGTGATTTTGCCGAGGTGCTAGCATCTCTGGCGAGGATGATACAGCTTGCCAATCTAGTGAACCCTGGGGTGCGATTACCGAACGGCATTTTGCATCAGTTTCAGTGGGCCGTACGACAGTTGCTATTGATTTATTTTGCTGACGGGCTACTCTTGGGGGGACAACCCCGTCAATTGGGAGATGACCTTATAGCAGTGTTATTGAAATTGGGCGGTGATCCAAGTGATGTGCGTTTAGCGCGCCATTTGGGTTTGCTGTGGGACTCCGAAGGTGCTTTTGCTGCAGAGTTAGCGATTGGGGCAAAGCGTCCCCAGGCGTCTTTTCATTCCGAGTGGGCTCAGGTCGCAGTCTTGCGCAGTGGATGGGGTCGTAATCGACGTGAACTGGGAGTTCGGGTAGACGGAACACGAGTTGAGCTAGCGCTGCAATCTTGTGGTGCACCTGTTTTGCGGGGGGCGATGGAATTTGTGCTGGAGGTGGACGGTGTTTGTGTTAAACCCGCGGGAAAGTGGATTGAAACATGTTGGCAAAGTGACAGTGACGCCGACTATTTAGAGATAGAGTTGGAGATGAATGATGGCTGGCGAATTCAACGTCAGTTTTGTGTAAGTCGACGTAGTGGTGCAGTTTTGATCGCCGATGTGGTGCTGGGGTCCACAATTTCAGATGTTCGGCAGACTATAAAATTGAAGGCGGCATCTGACGCTACGTTTAACCCTGCAGGCGACGGGCGGGAATTATTTGTCGTGACGGGTAACCTGAAAGGATTGGTCTTACCGGTGGGGTTACCAGAATGGCAAAATGAGCGATCCGGGGGTATTAGCGGTGATCTAACTGCGGTCAAGGGGCTGGAGCTGACCTCAAGCGGAGCACAATGCTCAGCGTTGTATTGTCCGCTGTTTTTTGCCTTGACCCCCAAGGCTAATAAGAAACCATATACTTGGAGGAGGCTGTTCGTCGCAAAGAATCTGAAGCACGAGGCCGAAGGTCAAGCAGCAGCTGTTCGGATACAAGTTGGCGGTAGGCAATGGCTTCTTTACCGCAGTCTGACTGAACAAGGAAATAGAACATTTATGGGACAAAACTATGCGTCGGAATTTGTGTTTGGGGAATTTCTACTGGATGGTAGCCTTAAACCCTATGTTGAAATTGAATAAGCGTAATTTCCACGTATGCGTGCAAAATATTAATTGGACTTAAAGGTATGATTTATGATTCCGGCTATTAAGATATCGTTCGTGTTGGCATTGATGGTAAGTGGGCTGATGGTAAAGGCCGCAGATCCTGAGGAGGTAAAAGAGCCTAACGATTCGACAGCGGTTAGCAAATATATACTGAAACCGTTGACAGCAAGCAAGTCGGTGTTACCACTCAAGAAAGAAGGCGGACTATGGATTGATTTAAAGCGTAAGTGGGTGATAGTTGATGGTTCTGTATGTTTACGTGAGGGGCCGCTGGAAATGTTCATCTGCCCAGCTCAAACGAAGGAGCATGAATCCGTTATTACCACGCCAGTAGATGCGGAAACTGTTCATACGAGCCTTTTGGCGATAGGCGCGAAAACCGGAAGCCCTGTTCAATTTCAACCGGAGTACAAACGAGCGTCGGGGGCAGTAATCGATATTGCGGTGGTTTGGGTTGGTGGGAATGACAAAATTGTCGCGAGCTTGGCACAAGATTGGATTAAAGTGGGTAATACACGCAAGACGATGCAATATGCTTGGGTATTCGGCGGCAGTGGGTATTGGAAGAATCCGAATACTGGCAAAACGATCTATTATGGAAATGACGGGTCATTGGTTTGCTTGTCAAACTTCCCCACCGCGACGATAGATCTACCAGTGGAAAGCAGTAACAGTAACGCAGCGCGTTTGTACTATGCGAATACGTCTAAGATTGCCCCGTTAAAAACTTCGGTTCGCGTGATTCTTGTAAATCGGACGGGTGTTGATGTTACAAAAGTTCCGAAAGTGCTCGGACAGGAGTCGACGTTACTGGATTCCGTCCGCAAATGGGCAGCGGAAATAGGCACGACACAATAAATCTGCTTACGCGAACCTGACAAAACGTGTCTGACGCAGTTTGACATTTACAGCAATAGGCTGAAAATGGTCTATCACGTTGTTTTGAAGTGTCCCAATGAAAGTAACTAGATACCGCAGTGCTCTATCATCGCCTGTGGTTCACAGATGTAGCTAGTGTAGAACGGTCCAAATTCAGCATAGCGAGCGCTCGCTTCATCGAAACGCATACGATAGACAATATCCTTAAGGTACTCTGGATTACGTGCCCAAAGCGTGACTCCCCACTCCCAGTCGTCGAGACCAACCGACGTGGTGATCAGTTGTTGCACCTTGCCGGCAAATTGCATGCCGCTGCGAGCGTGTTCAGACATCAGTGAATTTCGCTCATCGAACTCCATCATAAACCAATTCTCGCCGACTTTTCGTTTCTTGTTCATAGGATAGAAACACATGGAAGGCCACTCGGGAAAATCGGGCGTCAGTCGTTGTTTTCGCATAATCGGTTCCCGTCGCTCATAGGCTTCCAGTTTCGCAGTATATGCGGGTGTTCCCTGTTCATCGCCGTCTTCGACGAGCCGCTGGCCATATTGCTCCAGCGTTGGTACGTATTCGGAAATTTCCGTGATGGAGATGAAGCTGTACGTGGTCACAAGAGTCGCCCCAATCCGCGTATTCAAAATATTCTGGTTGGCTTTTTCAATTACTAATGGATCAGGGTCCATAATCATCAGTCCAAAATCCGCTTTGTGCCCGGAAACTATGCTCGTTTGCAACCTCGCAGGGCCATTTTCAGTTGTGGAGATTGCCGAGATTAGTTCCGTACGCGCAGAATCACGATTGTCGATTCCGTTCAAGGCGGAACGATCAAAACGATAATAGAAATGGCTACAGTGCCATCCGACGGTCGGGATGATGGACGGTTCGGGAAGGTCTTGGCCGGCAGGTCGTTGTGGTCGATTCATGCTGTTAATATTTCTCAATTAGAGTACTATTTAATCTAGGAGTTCGTTGACGCGTTGAATAAGTTGTTCCATCGCAAAGGGTTTGTGTAAGTATGTGTCAACGCCGAGGATATCGGCGTAAGTTTCGTGTCTTTCACCCTCGTTTGCCGTCATCATAATAATTTTAATTGGTTCCGCGTAGTTTTTTCGCAAGGATTCAATAACGAGAAAGCCACTTCGTTTTGGCATCATCATATCCAAGACCACCAACGCGGG
>JABHUV010000065.1 GCA_018658605.1 Planctomycetaceae bacterium
CAACAAAACACGCTGCCCCAATGATCGCGACCACCTTTTGCATTAATCTTGGGTGTTCGTCCAAATTCGCCAATCGCAACGACAAGTGTTTCATCGAGCAATCCACGCTCTTCGAGGTCCGTAATTAAAGCGGAATACCCCACGTCAAAAATTGGGCATAGTACGTCCTCTAGGCGATCATGATTCTGGGCATGCGTATCCCACAGCGGATTATCTGAAGCGTTATCGCCCGGTTCACGTGGCCAATTAACGTGAACCAAACGTACACCGGATTCAATTAACCGCCTAGCCAACAATACACATTGACCCCATCGATTACGACCGTAACGCTCACGCACGGTAGCAGGTTCTTGATCAATTGAAAACGCCGTTCTCGCTTTTCCCGACGTCAATAAATCAAACGCTTGGCGTTGATAGGTTGAAAAAACATCCAAGCTCTTAGCGCCATCAATTTCCCGCAGCCGATCCTCAAATTTTTGTTGTAATCTGCGGCGCTGTTGCAAGCGTCCGGTAGTAATTCCGAGAGGTTCGAGCCCTTCAATACGATAGTCTTCGCGTGACGGGTCACCTATAAATCGCTCAGGATTCCATTGAGCCCCCATCAATCCACCTGTTTGCCCTGCAGGTGTAACACTGGCATTCAAACGAATAACATCTGGGATCATCACCGTGCTCAAACCTGGCATAACGTCACTCGGACGATATCGTTTGATTTGCGATCCATAAAAAGGCCAGTCCGACGACTGAATTGTACGAGCATTCGGACCTTGATACTTATAGCCGGTCAGTACCCAATGCCCACTACTGGAATGAATATTATCATCCGTTGCCATACTCCGAATCACCGCCAATTTATCAGCCATTGCTGCTGTTCTAGGCAACAGTTCGCAAAACTGCATGCCGGGTACGGTGGTTTGAATTGGTTTAAACGGGCCGCGAATTTCTACGGGCGCGTGAGGTTTGGGATCAAACGTTTCATGCTGGGGAGGTCCACCATTGAGATACAAAAAAATCACATTTTTGGCTTTGCCAAAGGCGGGGCCATGCAGCTCTTCGCTGGGCGAAGCGCTCAATAACCGCGGCAGCGCAAGGCCCCCCATTGCAAGACCTCCCACTCGAACCAACTCTCGGCGATTTATTGGATGCATGATCTATTTCTCATTCAATATTATCAAAACGTCAGCGTGTATTATACGGTATCGGTGGTTGGCGAAACGGGTAATCTATTATCACATAGCAATTCCCAAGTTTATCCTTCGTGTGACGCAGTTTATCCATTCCGCAGAAGCAGGCGGGGGCTCATTCGTGCTTCAAACACAGACATCGCATATCACCCGACACTCTCGTAATGTGTGTATAATGAAGTTCATGTCAAAGCTAGACAACCATTGGACATTTCTGCATGTCAACGATAGTCACATGGGTACGCCGCGTAGTTATCGATTTCGGCCTGCTATAAATAGACGTTGGGCGGCAATTCGTCAACAAATGCTCGACATCAATGCAGATCTCATACTCCACGGAGGCGACTTAACACGCGACGGTGATACGCATGAATTCGAATATGAACAAGCTCGGGATGACTTAGCCGCATTTGAGTGCCCCGTTCACGTCATTCCAGGCAATATGGATGTCGGTAACAAACACACAGACCGTAACGGAGCAAAAAAACGCTGGGACCCGTTGGGACTCGGCTGGTATGATCCCGACCTTAATATGACTGCCGAGCGGCTCGAGTTGTTTGCCCAATACTTCGGCCCCATTCAATGGTCTTGGGTGCACCGGAATGTGCGATTCACCGGTTTTTACGCTGCCGTAGCTGGCTCTGGGCTACCGCAAGAAGAAGACTTCTGGCGGTTCATCGAGCAATTGCCTCAGTTAACACAAAGCGAACCAACAAGACACCACGTTGCTGTCATGCATTATTGGCCTTTCATGGAATTCCCAGATGAACCCGCATGGGATCTGACGGATTTGGAACAATACGACAATTGGTACTTTTCAATTGACCCGCCACACCGCCAAAAACTGTGGCAGATATTACAACAATCCAATGTCGACATTCTGTTCTGTGGACACGTGCATACCGGACGCTCTATGCAATTAGTCGATGGCATCCGAGTTTACCGCACGCAAGCCGCAGGAAATACTTCCCAGCTCGCCGAACGCTGGAAAGATGCTGATGCACGATTTGGTTTTCAATGCTGTGATGTCACCGCCGATGGAATTAAAGTTCAGTTTGTATTGGGAAATGACCAATGTGAAGAATTTGATACCTTCGGGCCATTAGGGCATCCACCCGTTAAAGAACGTGATTATCAAGTCGCAACGCAACAACCTTCATTAGCTCCCGACCATTAAGGTATTCTATATGTTTTTAGCAACCTCATTATTCCGTCAATCGAAGCATTTTATGCTTCTCGCAATCGCCGTCGCGTGGTGGCAACCAAGCCACATCAGCGCCGACACCAACTGGCAGGCTGGACTCGCCAGCGAAGTCATTACACCAAACGGTTCAATGTGGATGGCAGGATATGCTAGCCGCACAAAACCAGCTGAAGGTAAAATTCATGACCTTTATGCCAAGGCGATCGCACTGGAAAGTCCTAATAAGACTCGTTTAGTCATCGTCACCTTAGATCTCATCAGTATCCCTTATCCGATTCGTGATTATCTGGAAGCTGAAGTCAAAAAACGGTTTGACTTACCCCCCGCCGGACTATTAATGAATTGTTCGCACACACATTGTGGCCCTGAGATACGAACAACACGCTGGAGTGACGATGGCTTACCAGCAGAACGATTAGCATCAGCCAAATCCTACGTCACATTCTTGAAATCAAAGCTGATACAAGTCGTGGAGCAGGCGTTAGAAGATCTGCAACTTGCTGATGTTTCTTTTTGTCGAGCACGGTGTGGGTTTGCCATGAATCGACGGCTACCATCGCCAAACGGTTACCGTAACTTCCCCAACCCGAACGGCCCTGTTGATCACGACGTTCCTGTTCTCAGTGTGCGAAGCACCGCAGGAAAACTACGTGGCATCTTATTTGGTTATGCGTGCCACAATACAACGCTGGGATTTTATCAATTCTGTGGAGACTTTGCTGGATTCGCGCAACTAGCGATCGAAGAGGCCAATCCTGGGGCCATTGCCCTTTACCTGCAAGGCTGTGGCGCAGATATCAATCCCTATCCACGGGGCACATTGGAACTTGCCAAACAACACGGTCAGTCATTAGCGACTGCCGTCCAATCCGCATTAGACACCGTAGCAACACCACTAGTCGGTGAATTGCGAACTAGCTATGGCAAAGCAACCGTTGAGTATTCAACTCCGCCAACCAAAGACGAACTTGTCGCGCGAACTAATTCTTCCAATAAATACGTTGTCATCCATGGCCAGCGTTTATTAACACAACTTGCAAACGATGGCCACCTGCGTCGTACTTATAATTGCCCGATTCAAGTTGTCCAACTAGGTGATAAGCTAAAGATGATTGCCTTGCCCGGCGAAACGGTTGTTGATTATGCGTTGCGAATAAAATCTGACTTAACGACTACGCCAGATCCTGGTGCTTCAGTCTGGGTTGCTGGATATTGCAATGATGTATTTGCGTATGTGCCTAGTCGACGCGTGCTCCTTGAAGGTGGCTATGAAGCAGGGGATGCCATGAAATATTTCACAACGGTGCTGCAACATGGTCCATTCGCCCAAAATATTGAAGAAATAATCGTTCGCAAAGTGTACGAGCTTAACAAAAGTCTACAAAAATAAATTGTCATTTCATTAACACACGCATCGTCAAAGGACATCCATTTATGGGTCATCAACTACACAATTACACGCTTCCTCTTCTGTGTGTAATAATCGCTTTCACGCTTTGTCCGCACGTTGCAAAAGCAACAGATGCCGTCCCTGGAAAACAAGTCCAACAGTCAACGACCATTGTCACAGACGGCGAAAAGTCCAGCATTCCCCATTGGACCTATTTACCGAAGTCCTACAATGACAATACAAAGCAGGCCGTTCCACTACTATTATTTTTACATGGGGCTGGGGAAAGTGGCGACGATTTGAACCAAGTGCTTCAATGGGGGCCACCCAAAAGAATCATTGAAGGAAACCATTACCCGCTGGTAATTGTCTCACCACAATGTCCGGACCGTAAAATTGGTTGGAATGGCAAGCAATTGGTAATGCTTATCGATGAACTGGTCGGAAAATATAACATTGACCGCCGACGAATTTATTGCACCGGTTTGAGTATGGGAGGTGCTGGCACGTTCAGAATAATGGAAACGGCACCACGTTTGTTAGCGACGGCTGTGCCAATTTGCGGTCGTGGAAATATTGAAAATGCAAGGAAAATGACCCATCAGAGCGTTCGCATATATGTTGGGTCTGAAGATGGCGTATTACAAACAAATCAGCAAATTACGACAGCGATTAAGAAAGCCGGCGGAGATGTTACCCTCACAGTTTACGACGGCGTTGGGCACGTGTGCTGGCCAGCGGTTTACGAAGATCCAAAATTCTACCAATGGTTGCTGACACAAAAACGCGGTCATTAATGCGAATGTAAATCAATGCTATAGAGGCGGCCCCTACCTTTTGTTGATTTTCTCTAGTGGCTGCAAAGGGATCAGCGCTGGATCACCAATAATGACATAAAGTAGTGTGTTCTGTGGTACCCCCCGTTGTCCAGGTGCAACTTCCGTGACCACAAATTTACCTGGACCAAAACCACGCATATCCATCAAGGAGTTGATTAACTGTTGGTAGGATTCGCCGACACTTTTACCTTGCATCCATTTTTCCAAAACTGGATACAGATGCGGGAAGCCGGAACTAAGCCGCATATGCCCAAAAAACACTGTCGCTCCACGGTCAATATATCGTGTGCTGAAAGATTGGCGTGGTGTCACATCATACCCACCAGGAATGCGCGTCATCTTTGGAAAATCCGTTTTTAATGGAGCTGCTGCAAAACATGATCCCGACAAGACAATCTGATTCTTAGACCGCGTCAAAATCCCATCGATGTCAACTGAGCACGACATACCAGGGGAACCATGGCCATGCATAATAACCAACGAAGCATCCGCTAAAGCTGCGGCGGCGGCTGGTTCAAATTTTTTAACAAAATCTCCCTTATTCTTCATCTGAATGTTCCATGTTTGAGAACCGCTTAGATGAGGAGCGTCGGTTGCGGCCGGAGTGTAAATCGCGATGGTCGGAGTTTGTAATCCATAAGTGCTGAATACTTTCCGTAGAATTCCCGCTTTCTGTAGTGATCTAGATTCTTGATTAGATGGCACTTGGCTTATAGCCATCGGCTTCAGTTGTTTTTGTGCGATACTCTGAAACTTGATAGAACGTTGAATTAATGCCGCAAAGGACTTAGCGTCAGAGGCTAACAACACACCCGGATAAGCATCTAAGTACTTGTCATCATCCAACGTACTGAGCAACTCCCACATTCCAAGCAACATATTTTCGCGATAAGACTCCAAACGCGGAGCAATGGCGACGTATTGTGGCTTAAAATCCATGAGTTGCTTGCGAACCGTATACAAAATATCTGTCTGATAGATTCTCCCGAGGTCCGCCACATGAATTATTTTGGCTTGGCGATGTTCTGCCAACTCTCGTAATGCCGCCATGTATTGGTCGTCGGTATGATCTGTAATGATGACATAGCCACTACCCATTGGAGCATGATGTTTCAGTTTCAGTATAAACGCTGAATTACGAAGAATCGCTGTTGCTGGTCGTGGTGATTGCCTATCAATACGCGGCAAGTCACTGATTGCCGGAATCCTAAACTCTTGGGTAACACCCAACGCACATTGCAGTAACAACAGGACAAATAGAATTTTTACGGGCATCTTCATAGGAATCAATCGCAACAATAATGATTAAAATGATCTCGCACGGAGGTCAGCTTCTTTCAATGTGTCAGCCACGCTCCACAGTTTTATTATGAGAAGGCTTGTTGCCTGCAAGGACTGCTTGGATCGCATCCTCGACCAAATTCGTTTGACCCTGCTTGAATTGACCAAAATATCGTAGCTTGCCTTGCGCGTCGATGATTACCGTCGTGGTCGTCATTTTAGCGCCAAATAAATCTGCAACACGACCTTTAGCATCCATCATCACAGGCATCGTCAGCTTCTTTTCTTTTAGGAATGCAGCCACGTCGCTACCGCTTTCACCGACACTGCTGTCGACGGCCATGATCGCCACCTTGCCTCGATACTTGGTTGCTAGACGACTTAGTGGTTGTTCAACATGACGACAACTACCACAAAATGAGCACCAAAATGTGAGAACGGTTATTCCACTGCTATTGTTTTGTTTATCACTGGCCAACTCACGCAACTTGACCGTCTTACCAGTCACCGTTTTCATCGCGAAATCGGGGGTCGCTTGACCAATCGTCAACGGTTGGTCTGTAGCTTGAACTAGTGAACCAAGCACACACAACGTCAAGATGATCGATAGGGAAAGGAATCTCATTTTTGGGTAATCCAATGTATTAGTTACAAGAAGTTCTGGTTTTATTATAGAGTACCTCTAATAACAACTTTACAGGCTCACTGACAATTTCCGAGCGTTTTTCGATAATACGTGAATCCATATTTAACACAATTCAGTATTCGGGGACTTCGAGATCTCGTACCTTGGGAAATTCCTATCGAACTAAACTCCTGTTTATTCGGAATCTGCTTCTCCAATAAAATCAAACCGTGGCAAGCGTTTACCGTCGACGATCACATCCTCAAAAAACATCTCGCGTGGACGCACCCATAATAGACGTTCACCATACTCTGGACGATACAGCACCAATTGTTCTTGCGTTTCACTATGATAAACTAATCCAAGCACGGTATATTGTTTGTTCTTATAATGACGATAACGTCCAAGTTGTATTTCGTCTTGCGACATTCAGTTTTCTCCCTCCAAATACATACATAAGGCTGACATCATGACCCGCAAACTTCCTCTTGTTTATAGCATACGCCACCTATCATATCTGCTTGGATTACTGTGCTTGACCCTGGTTAGCCAAGGTGAAACGCGACGATCACTAAAAAACACTCTGCCATTGGCAGGTCAAGGCATCATGCTCGGTGAGTTATCCGATTCAGGCGTGCATGCTCAAGTACGGTTAACGAAAAGTAATACGTTGGTGGATGGTGACGTTGCGGGGATTAAGGGAGTCGTACAATTCGTTTTGCGTGAACGAACAAACCGTTTACGTCAAAACAATGACGATGGTGTGATATTAGAAGCAATGGCCGTTGCAGAGAATGATTTTATTGCTCGTGTCACTTTTACAAAACTTAAATCCAATACACCATACGAAATCAGGACCTTGATAGGAACTACCTCGACTTCACTTCACAAAGGCCCCGTTGCACAATTTATAACTCACCCCGGCGCGGCGAGTGACGAGCCGGTTCATTTTGTGGTGGTAACCGGCATGAACTACGGGAAGTTTCACGGCGACAACCGGATAGACGGCAAGGTACATCTCGAACACAACAACACCGCACTACCAGACCCCTACACTGGTCGGGACAAACATCTCGGTTACCCTGCGCTGGCAGCTATCACTCGATTACAGCCTGACTTTTTCATTGGTACTGGTGATAATGTATATTACGACACTCCCAAAGACCCTCGTGCCCAGACAATCACTGAAATGCGACAGAAATGGCACGAGCAATTTGTACAACCGCGCTACCTAGATCTATTTGCCAACACACCAACTTATTGGGAAGTTGATGATCACGATTATCGCATCGACGATGGTGACAATTCAGGCGACCATTTACCGAGCCCTGAAACAGCAGTGCGTGTCATGTACGAACAGTTACCCTATGCAGGCGCAGGTGATCGAGAAACGAAAACCTATCGTACAGTTCGCGTGAGCAAAGATTTGCAATTATGGTTTGTCGAAGGTCGCATTTATCGTAGTGACAATGCGATGGAAGATGGCCCCACCAAATCAATTTGGGGAACAGAACAAAAAGCATGGCTCAAAAAAACACTGCTTGCTAGTGATGCTACCTTCAAAGTTATGATTTCTGCGACTCCCATGGTCGGCCCAGATGACAAGCGGAAGTTCGACAACCACACCAACTTTGGAGGATTCCGACAAGAACGAGACGAGTTCTTCAAATTCTTAGTGGACAACAAATTAGCCGATAACAACTTCTATTTAGTTTGCGGCGATCGCCATTGGCAATATCACGCCGAACACCCGTCCGGCGTTCAAGAATTCTCAACCGGTGCGCTGGTCGATGCCAATTCTCGCCCCGGTCGTAAAGCAGGTGATCCATTAAGCACCGATCCAGACGGACTCATCAAACAACATTACTTACAAGATCCACCCTCTGGAGGATTTTTGCATGTTGCTGTCGTACCCCAAACAAAACAACGTAACCCGATCATCGCCTTTATGCACCGCAATGAGCATGGCAAACTATTAAACCTACAGACGAATCAAGGTAAATAACGTTTCAGTAAGCCTAAGCACCGTTGGCACATTACCCCCAAATAGTAAGTGCCAACGATCCTAGACACAACGCAAACAACCCCACCACGAGTTTTCAACCGTTGCGTTGACAAACCACGTTAATTTTCTTTGTCAGACTGACGATCGCGCAGGCGAATCATCCGGATTAGCTCCTCAAAAAACTCGTCCACTTCCATCCGCCCTAATTCCAGCGGCTCTTTGTCTACTAACAGTTTGTCTAAATCCGACTGTAACCATCGCGCTGACATACGATACTCCTTTTTTTAAAATGTGACCCCAAAACCTTACAAAACGACCCTTCGTTGTTTATTAGGTATTTTCTTTCTTGGTTGCTACAAGAAGTATCGATTAGGGGTGTGACACGTTTGGTCACTCTGCCAAAAAAAATCCAAAAAAAACACGACGGTCAAAAATTAGCGGGCCGTGCATACTTTCAGCAACGCAAGTTACAATATATTGGTCAAATAACATTCAAAGTACTTCACTTCCATACGCATTCATGAACTACCACCCTCGAGTCCACCGTTCGATGCAGTTATACGACCGCGCGTTGAAAATCATACCCGGCGCGACCCAACTCATCTCTCGCAGACCGCAACGATTTGCTTTCGGTGTCTCACCGGTCTACATCGAGCATGCCCAAGGCGCTCGCTTTACAGACGTCGATGGTAATCAATACATTGACTGGGCTAGCGGCATTCTCACAATCATCTTGGGATATTGTGACCCAATCGTTGATGCAGCTGTAAAAAAACAAATCGATCTCGGAAGTGTCTACTCACTCAATCATGAAATTGAAATTGAGCTAGCTGAACTTCTCATTGACCGCATACCTTGCGCGGAAATGGTACGCTTTGCTAAAGGTGGTGGAGATGCTTGCGCTGTTGCGGTTCGCATTGCCCGCGGCAATACGAACAAAGACAAAATACTATTTTGTGGTTATCACGGTTGGCACGATTGGTATCAAGCGGCCAATCTAACCACCACTGGAACTGCCCCGCTCGACGAGCATCTTTTTGCTGGGATTGAGCCGATTGGAATTCCGCAAGCCCTCGCTAATACCGCCATTCCGTTTCCATACGGTGATTTAGACCGACTGGAACAAACACTCATCGCAAACCGCGGCGAAGTCGCTGCAATCATCATGGAACCTTTTAGAACGAACATGCCAACCGCTGGATATTTAGCGGAAGTCAAAAAACTAACCCATGCTCATGACGCTCTACTCATCTTTGATGAAGTGTCCACTGGCTTTCGTCCTGCCGACACTGGAGTCCAAACGATCCTCGGCGTCAAACCAGACATGGCAGTGTTCGCTAAATCTATTTCAAATGGATATGCCATGGGCGCTATCGTCGGCAGCCGTGAGGCAATGGCTGGCGCTGCCGAAATGTTTATATCCAGTACGTATTGGAGTGACACGATCGGCATCCGCGCGGCGATCACCACCCTTGAGGAAATTCGTAATCGAAATACAGTTGACCATATTCACCACGTTGGCAAAACCATGGCTAGTAAATTCACCGAACTGGGCGCCCAGCATGACCTGCCACTCACGATCGCTGGACTAGACTATAACCCAATAATTCAATTCGAATTTGACCAAACAACCTGTCAGAAGTTGAACACAATCTATATTCAAGAGATGGCCAAATTAGGAATCCACACGGGTTTAGGTTTAGCAATTAACGGTTCTCATGGCGCAGAAGAAATCGCTGAGACAATTGCCGCGGCCGAACAGGTTTTTGCACGGCTCGCAAACGGCCTCGCCGACGACGCACTCGATCAGCTCATCGAATGCGAGTTAAAAACCGACTCCTTCCGCCGTCTCGTGAAATAAGAACAAAGCCGCACTATTTGGTAATTACTGAATTCGAATGGCGCCATAAATCTTACAACGCGGTAAAAATGTACGCAGCGATGCAACGGTATCCGCGTCCATTCCCGTTCGGTAGACGTTCAATCGTCGCAACTTAGTCAATGTCGCAAGTACACCCATCGACTCATTGGTAATCGCAGTACTGGACAACGATAAAACTCGCAACGAATCCATCGCTTCCAAGCTACGCAAGTCCTCATCGTCAATATCACAACCCGTCAGATTCAATTCCCGTAAACTAGTCAGGCCCGTTAATCCTTGAACATCCCAAGCTTGTAAGGTTGCACCATTAAGTTGCAATGAAACTACGTTCGGAAACTGCTTTGCTAGGCTAGCCAAAGGTTTATTCGTTCCTTCTAACAATGCGTTCTGTAGCTCAAGTTGTTTGACGCTTCCAACCTGCGGAACCACACCGCCAAGCGTCAGAACAGATTGCATTGCATCAATTGTCTCAACGTTTGGAAAAGCCCTCAAAACCTCCGGCAAAATATTTCCCAACCGACTACTCTTAAGAATGACCGTGTGTGAACTAATAAATCCGTCCTTGGTACAGATTGCCGCTGGATTTTCCATGCGTAACAACGGCAAAATATTATCCCAACGATGAGCCGCCACAGTATTCGCTGCAAGATCAGCAAAAGTAAGTTCGCCGTTACCGTTATGTTCGTTCAACGCTGTGAGGGTCGGATCTAAACAAACCACTTTCAATTCTTTATTCGATGAAATCCACTCTAACATCTCCGCCGTTAGCATTAATTCTGGAATGGCGAGAATATCAACACCTAATTCCGTCGAAAGCGTCGGGATAACACGATCACTATCAAGTGAGCTAATCAAAATCCGAATATCTTGATTGGCCGTCAAAGTATCGGCAAGCAACGGGCCCCACCTCTGGGATGCGCGCGGATCACCTTTGCCAAAAAACCCCAAACGAAAACTGCTATTCATCTCATACTGATCACCGTTTTCCCTGAATTGCTGCAATCGCAACTGTACGTTTCGTTGTAGCCCAGTCGACAACAATGAATCTAACTCCGACAACTGCCCAGCAATAAATAATGCGTTACCAGAGTCGATATCAAGTTTTTCAATAAACTGCCCAGTCACCCCTGCCGCAATAAACGAGGCGGTTTTGGGCAGAACATTACCATTGAGCTCACCTTCATCGACCCCAGGTCCCAACACAATCACGGCGGACTCCGATTCTTCATCAAGCATGAAATCACTCATTACATCTTCTGCGACCGCCGACTTTCCCGTTGCTAATCGAGTGAAATTTTCACCGGTTAAATCAGACCCCTTAAACAATGCGACGGCACTAAGATCCGAGTGGTGAATACGCAGATTGGTGTAGATTTTTGCGACCGCTTGCAAAGAGTAACCTTGTTTGCGAAGCCCGCCCCAAATTTCCAATCCTCGACTATCTATATTACCGGTCGTTGTCATCAGCGATTGCAGCCAACGGGGACTCAAAAATTGATAGATGGTTGTGTCAGGCACGTGGCCCATAAACTGAAAAATTGCCTCGTCACTCATCTGCACTCCAGCTGGAAAAAAACGATCCATCCATGTGCGATCGTTAACCACCATCTGCAACATACGGCTCGACATCACCCGCTCAATATGAAACTCTCTCAAGCTCTTCATGTCGGTAAATGCTGCTAACTGAGCATCTGTAATTTTTGAGTCATTAATAAACAACGATTCAATCTTATCCAGCTCCAGCAATGTCCTCAGAACCGCTGAACTCAGTTTGCCATGCAATTGCAATCGGCGCAACGATTTAAACTCCCGTAGAGTCTGTAATATTGCCAACTCATCACTACGGTCAATTCCTGCCAGCGAGATGCTGAGCGACTCTAATGCAGGTTGTTCCATCGCCCAGCGCATCCACCCGTGGGTTAATCTTGTACCCAGTTTCAAATGGCATAATTTTGGTAAAACGACCTGTTGTGGGTGTTCCAGTGGCAGCAAGTTTTCAAACGACAACAGTTGTAGGTTGGTGTTGTTATGCATTTTTCCAAATTGATGGTCCTCCAACGAAATCATTGAATCATCAATCGTAAGATAACATCGATTGGCAACGGCGATTTTGGACAACTCACCAAATATGGATGATTGGTTTGTCGACAATTCCAATGTCACATGAAGCTTGCGAGCTAGTGAATTTGATACCGCCTCGCCGGCCTGACGGTGGGCTACCTGTTGGATCCAATCATTCACTTCCGCGCCATCAAATCCACTTGTGTCCGAATGTAGTTGCAAATACGACAACGCTATCCCCAACGGAACGAAGGCCCTTGATTCCCGTCGGCCGGACCACCAAGACATTCGCTTGTCGTAACTGATTTCCCCCTGCTGTGCGTTAAACACAACCTTAAGCTTATGGTCACCAAGTGCCGACAAAAAAGAACTGGTCACGCCCGATCCTTGAACATCAATCGCTTGTATCGCACTTATTTTCCCTAACGTAACATTCTGTAAACCGCTCGGTACATCAAACATCAACAAAGATTCCAAGTGCGTTTGAGACGTCACCATTTTTAAGACATCCGCTGACAATTGACTACAATTCTTAAAGCGAATTTCCCGGAACACATCCGTCGATATAAATGGGACAATATCTGCATCTGTCATAACAACGTCTGCAATATCTCGTATCGTTGCCACACCACCTTGGGAAACTCGAATATCCACGTTTTGTTGTTGTCCGCCAAGCCACATTACCTTGAAGACGGGATATGACCGAGACATATAAACCGGCAGTATAACAAGCAATACCGCAACTAGATTTCCTGCGGGTCGTAAATAAACATTGCAGCGTTGCCACCACCGTCGTTTCTTTTCAGTACGATTGGGTAACATCTCTTTGGCATTATCAACCTGCCCTTGGGATCTACCGAATTCCATACGTCGTAATCGATTACCGCTTAACCGAATTGCTAAAATCATCAACCAGATGCACGAGATTGCAACCAGACAACCTTCTTGGTTGAATGGGCCAGCGGAAGAGCGGAACACCATCCGTTCAAATCGCCAGAGAGGTCCGCACACGACCAAGGCTGCAATTAAACTGACAACCCAACTACCTGTAAAAACCCAGCGGTGCATATTTAGCAATGCAATTGTCAAGAAATTTCCAACCACCAACACCACGAACATCATCACTAGGTTGGGAAGTGGAAACGCCTCCCCAATGGAATCCAATTGCCCTAATCGTTCAATGCAATAATCAACAAGTCCCTGACCAGCTTCAATATGAAACACTACCCATACCAGCAATCCCACTACGGCAGAATTCACAATCCGATGAACTTTCCGCTTGATATCATCACTCTGCAGACTCGCGGCGGAGTTACTGATTAATGCCAAATCTGTCCGGACAACAAATCGAGCGAGCAAACAGGCTATGGCAATCAATACCAGCAGGACAACCATCATCAAATAAAATCTTGCTTCAGCACTACGACGTTCCATACCCATAAAGCATGCCAACACTTGGATGCTTATCAGAATTAAACTCGTCGCGGTAAAAAATCCAGTGATTCGTTCCCACATTGCTATATCACGTCGAAACCACAGCCAAATATTTGCCAATGTGAATTCGACGGTTAACAACAACAACCAACCCATCACTGGAATAACATCACTGATGGCAGCAACACCAGTCAGGAAAAAGATCCATCCGTGCAAGAAGATAATGCAACAAATAGCTCGATTGGGGGAAAATAGATGCATACCACTAGGTCGGTTTGTAAATCAAAAGGTTGAAATAGCCACGATAAGTAAAACTCTAGTATAATGTAAGTGTTTCAAATGGAAACAAATCCCACCTTCACACCCAATCCCACCAATGATGCCATCTATAAAAAGAGTCCTCTATTGCACGCTATTGCTCGGGTTTTTATTCCCAAGTCTATCTATGCGATTGGTGGCCCAAACTTCCAAGGCTGCTAACATCTCCTACGAAAAAGATGTACGACCAATCTTCAAAACGCACTGTTTTCAGTGCCATGGTGAAAGCAACGTTATGGAAGGTGGACTTGATTTACGGCTAAACCGATTCATTCAAAAGGGGGGCGACAACGGCCCAGCAACAATAGCTGGCGACCACAAAGAATCACTTATTTGGCAACGCGTCTCCAGTGGCGCCATGCCTCCTGAGGACAACAATCTTAGTCCACAAGAAATACTCATCATTGAACAGTGGATTCAACTGGGCGCAAAGAACCTAAACACCGAACCTGAATCGCTCGACAACAACACGTATTTCACACAAGCGGAACTCGACTTTTGGGCCTTTCAACCCATCAAAAAACCAACCTTACCGTCAATCAACGATACAACACTCGCGCGCTCTCCCGTTGACTATTTTATTCTGCAACGCCTGCAAGACGCCAACTTGTCCCCGTCGACTTCTGCTGACAAGACTACACTGTTGCGACGCTTAACCTATGACCTATTGGGACTACCACCTACGCTGCAACAAATAAATCGATTCTTAACAAATCAATCACCCGATGCCTACGAGCAATTAGTCGATGAATTATTAATGTCTCCTCGCTACGGTGAACGTTGGGGCCGCCACTGGCTGGACGTCGCCGGCTATGCCGACTCAGAGGGATATACCGACAAAGATATTAAACGTGATTGGGCATACTATTACCGCGATTATGTCGTGAATGCCTTTAATCAAAATAAACCTTATGATCAATTCCTTGTCGAACAATTAGCCGGTGATGAATTAATTCAGTCGCCACTAAGCGATCTACAACCTTCTGACGTGACGCTACTGCAAGCGACTGGATTTCTGCGAATGGCGCCTGACGGAACGGGACAGACCGGCGTTGATCAAATGGTCGCGCGGAATCAAATGATTGCCGATACGATCAACATCATGACCACTTCGATTCTCGGCTTAACCGTTGGTTGTGCCCAATGCCATGACCACCGCTATGATCCAATCAGCCAAGAAGATTATTACGAACTGCGCGCAATACTCGCCCCGGCACTGGATTGGAAGAAGTGGCAAGCTCCGTCGACTCGCCGCATCTCTCTATACACCGACGAGGACCGCCAGCAGAAAACAGAAGTTGAATCTCGAGCTACCGTCGCGACCGCCAAACGTCAAAAACAAGTTGACCAGCATCTTGATAGAACATTAACCGAAGAACTAATCCGCGTGCCGGATAAGATCCGCGATGCATTACGAACAGCATATAAAACTAAATCTGACCAACGAACCGACACGCAGAAAGCGTTGCTCGAAGAATATCCTGCGATCGGAAAAATCACCTCCGGTTCGCTTTATCTTTACAGTCGCAAACGAGCAGCTCGCGCCGTTGAACTCACTAAGATTGTAGACGCGCGCGAACAAGACATCCTGACACAAGTCCGCGAGGAATTTCTCAACAACCTCCCGCAAGAGCAACGCACCGTCTTGACCACCGCGCAACAAACGAAACCTGAGCAACGCACCACAGAACAAAATGAACTACTCAAAGAATCTCCCGCAATGCTCGTCGATTATGCAACGTTGACCCAATTTAATCCGACTGCTGCCGCTACCATCAAAGCCAATCGGCAAATCATCGAAATTTGCCGAACCACGGATTCAACTGCACAACTTGAAGCCATGCAGAAAACAATTGATGAAATTCGAGCAGATATCCCTCAGGAACATTTCATCCGAGCGTTAACTGAACCTGTGGATCATGCACCAGATACCGTTTTGTTCATCCGCGGTAATCACGACACGCCCGGAGATAAAGTAAATCCCAGCGAGTTAGATATCTTCGCACAATTTGTCTCCACAGAGATTCCGCTCAAAGGCGTAGCTCAGCAAACCACCAATCGGCGTTTGACCTACGCGCAACACTTAACCAATGGTAAGCATCCGCTAACAGCTCGTGTGTTTGTGAACTCAGTTTGGAAACACCATTTCGGCAGAGGCATTGTTGATTCAGCGGGAGATTTTGGCGTACTTGGACAAATGCCTACACACCCCGAGCTTCTCGATTATCTTGCAAGTGAATTTATGGATAACGATTGGGACATCAAACGCTTGCATCGGCTAATCGTCACTTCCAATACCTATCGGCAGAAATCCCAACGAACCGAAACTTTGGATGAGGTCGATCCAGACAACAAGTTACTCGCGCGGCAATCTATTCGCCGGCTTGAATCCGAAGCATTTCGCGATGCCGTGCTCGCGGTTTCTGGGTTGCTAAATAACAAAATGCACGGTCCCGGTGTGCCCGTTATGGAAGATGGCGTCGGACAAATCGTGCTAGGAATAGAAAAATTAGATGGCGAAAGAATCAACAAAGCAACAGGAGATCTCGGTGGTGAAGAACATCGCCGTAGTGTCTACATCGAAGTTCGTCGAACTCGACCACTAGCGGTGCTAGCAACGTTTGACATTGCTACCAACACTCCGAACTGTACAAAACGAGCCTCCTCCAACGTCGCGCCCCAATCCCTATTAGTCATGAACAGCGAATTTATAGTCGAATACTCACAAGCATTTTCCGATCACATTATCAAGCAATCCAACGACTCCCTTGAAGATCAAATCCAACTGGCATGGGAAACTACCTACGCCAAACGACCCACGACCGAAAACTTACAAGCATTATTAGACTTCATGGCCATACAAATAAAGCAGTTCAAATCAGAGGACGTAAAACTTGATGATCAAGCAGCCCGACGCAAAGCATTTGAGGTCCTGTGCCAAGCGTTATTAGGGTCGAACCAATTCCTCTACATCGATTAAACCACCACATCCTTGCCAATCCACCATTATCATGCAATCAAAATCAATACCTGATATTACTTGCACCGAGTCGAATACAACTCGCCGTAAATTCCTATCGCGGGTGTCGTTAAGCACGATTCCACTGGCCTTAGCGTTTGCCAACGAGCAACCATTATCAGCCAAACCAGTCAAACCCGATTTAGGTCCACGGAATTTCGACTTGGCTGCAAAAAATTCCCATCAATCGGGAACTGCCACAGCGATGATATCGATGTTCATGCAGGGCGGTCCAAGCCAAGTCGACTTGATGGACCCCAAGCCTCTGTTAAATAAGATGCACCTGCAAAAATTTCCGGAAAAAATCAAATACGACAACGCCGCTGAAGCCAGTTCTCGTATTTTTGGGACGCCTTGGAAATTTAAACAGTACGGTCAATCTGGCACCGCGATATCCGAATTACTACCGGGACTTTCAGAGATTGTCGATGACGTTCTCGTCATTCGCTCAATGCATACCGGCGTCAACAATCATGGTCAATCAATTCACGCGATGAACAGTGGACGGATTCAAGAAGGCCGTCCTGCCCTTGGAAGTTGGATGACTTATGCACTCGGATCAGAAACTCGACAACTGCCAGCCTATGTCGCCATGACTGACCCTCAGGGACTACCAGTGTTAGGCGTATTGAATTGGTCCAATGGTTGGTTGCCTTCACTTTACCAAGGAACCGTCATCCGCCCCGTGGAACCGCGAATCCTAAACCTAAATCCTCCCACGGCGCTGCGGGGAAAAACACAAGAGAACTTTTTGTCGTTGTTAAAACAACTCAACGGTCAACATCATCAACGGCGTAATCGTGAACTTGAATTAGCTGCGAGACGCACTAATCTAGAATTGGCCACTCGCATGCAATCCGCTGCCGCCAATGCACTCGATATATCCAAAGAAACTAAAGCAACCCATGAGATGTATGGCATCAACAATCCGGTAACTGAAGAATTCGGTAAGCGTTGTTTGATTGCACGGCGATTAGTTGAACGGGGTGTACGGTTTGTACAACTGTTTACCAAGAATCAATATTGGGATCACCATGGTAGCCTTCAAACTCGACTGCCAGCTTCATGTCAAAAAATTGATATCCCCGCTGCAGCATTGGTCAAGGATCTCAAACAACGAGGCATGCTCGATTCAACCGTAGTCCATTGGGGAGGTGAAATGGGGCGATTGCCCGTGATTCAAAACGATTCAGGAACAAAAAACTTTGGTCGCGACCATAACACATATGGTTTCAGCATGTGGGTCGCCGGTGGTGGGTTCAAACAAGGGGGAACATATGGAGTCACCGATGAATTTGGGCATCGAGCGATTGAGAATATTGTCAATCATTATGATTACCATGCAACGCTGTTCCATTTATTTGGACTCGACGCCGAAGCGGTGACCTACAAACAGAATGGCCGTGAGCAATCACTGTTAGATGGTCAAGCCGGTAAAATCATTCCTGAGTTGTTGACCTAACCCCATCCGTTGCATTCGTGTTAATGCGTGTGGTCACGGCTTTCCTGTGCTGCCTTACGCCACGGGTCGCCCTTACGTAAAACAGTCGCCTTTGTTATCCTTTTGACTTCTTGCATCGTACCCCCTTTTATTTTTACATCATGACTGACAAAAAACAATTTCATATAGATTGGCCACGCTGTATTCCATTTATTGGAATGCATATCGGCGTCATCTCTTTGTGTTTTGTAGACTTCAGTTGGACTGCTGTGTTGTTCGGTGTTGGGTTCTATTGCACTCGCATGTTGGCAATCACTGGATTCTACCACCGCTATTTCGCCCACCGTGCATTCAAGACGTCACGCTGGTTTCAATTCGTAGGTGCCTGCGTTGGTAATGCGTCGATCCAACGGGGACCGCTGTGGTGGGCCGCTCATCACCGCGACCACCATTTACATTCCGACACGGACAAGGATGTTCATAGCCCGACACTTACGGGTTTCTGGTTTAGTCATATGGGCTGGTTTATGACTAAGGAAAATTACGATTTAAAAGAAGACCGGATTCGCGACTTCAGTAAGTACCCCGAGTTAATGTTCATTACAAAGTACGATACGGTCGTGCCCGCTCTGTTCTTTGTTTTGTGTTGTACGATTGGCTGGAGTTGGAAATTCTTGGTTCCTGCTGCAGAGGGCGTGTGGGCGCTTACTGTCGGGCAAATGATCGCCTATTCATTTTTTGCATCAACCGTCGTTTTATATCACGCTACGTTTTGTGTAAATTCACTATTACACGTGTGGGGCACCCGTCCTTATAAGACCGCTGATACCAGTCGTAACAATGCTTTAATCTCGATCATCGTTTTCGGCGAAGGATGGCATAACAATCACCACCATTTTCAATCTGCTGCTCGTAACGGATTTCGCTGGTGGGAATTTGATCCTACCTTCTGGGCGTTGAAGATTCTTTCGTGGGTAGGTATCGTCTGGGATCTCAAAGAAGTCCCTCCACATATCGTTCACCGCACTGCAGATGCCGAGGTGGACAAAGATGAAACTGCCTCAGCAGCTGTCCACCGAAAATTCCCTTCTGCCAAAACCACGGAAGAAGAATCGGTGGCATCTGAGGCGTTATAAAACAAGGACCTCGATAGTAGACGTTTCCGCATATCCGAATGCATGTCGATTTTAGGCAACTTCGGTTCTAAACCGGTTCATCGATCACAGGATTGGTCAGTGTACCAATCTTTTCTATTTCGATCGTGACTTCATCACCAGCGCCGAGGAACCTCGGGGGATCCTGCGCAAATCCAACACCATGAGGTGTACCCGTTAGGATAACCGTTCCTGCTTCTAGACAACTGCTGCCGCTTAGAAACTCAATTAAAGTTGGTACATCGAAAATCATGTCGTCAGTATTCCAATCCTGCATCGTCTCGCCATTAAGGATGGTCTTAATAGACAGTTGATTTGGATCGGGAATTTCATCGGCAGTAACCAGCACTGGGCCCAAGGGACAAAACGTATCAAACGTTTTACCGCGGCACCATTGGCTACCTCCCCATTTACTTTGCCAATCCCGGGCACTCACATCATTAGCACACGTATAGCCCAACACGTAATCCAACGCGTTCTCTCTCGAGACATTCTTCGCTGTCTTACCAATAACAACTGCTAACTCACATTCATAGTCAACCATTGTGCTCGCCAACTTGACCGGGATCTCGATCGGATCTCCGGGATTTTGTACTGTGCTGGGCATCTTCATAAAAACGACAGGGTGTTCAGGCATATCCGCCCCACCCTCTTCAGCATGTTTTCGATAATTCAATCCGATACAGACAATCGACTTTGGATTAAGCGGTGCCAGTGTCTTAACCACCGTTGCTCGCTCGCCAGTATCGGTCGGGCCATCAAACGGACAACCCGTTAGGTAAGTGACCGTTTGATCTGCCTGTAACACACCATATCGAGTTTCATCTGTATCGTTAATAAATCGTACTATTTTCATAATTGCTTCTTCGTAAATCCAAAATTGGTCATCTAAATTAAAAAATGAGCGTCAATGTTACACCCATAAAAATACTATTTTGACATCTTCACAGCCAACCTCATCGCCGTCTTCATGTCCTCCGGATCGGCCACTCCCTGACCAGCAATATCAAATGCCGTCCCATGGTCGACCGATGTACGAATAATCGGTAATCCCAAAGTCACATTCACCGTATGCTCGAAATCTAATAACTTCATCGGCACATGACCTTGATCGTGATACATCGCTACTATCATATCACATTTGCCGCGCACACCTTGCATGAACAACGTATCCGCCGGAAACGGGCCGGTAATATCAATTCCCTGTTCGCGAGCTAACGCAACCGCGGGTGCGATCACCCTAGATTCCTCATCCCCAAACATGCCGTTTTCACCTGCGTGTGGATTTAAGCCACAGATGCATAACCGCGGACTTTTGAACCCTAAGTGCAGCATGGCCTGATGTCCAATTTCAATCGTCTCG
>JABHUV010000287.1 GCA_018658605.1 Planctomycetaceae bacterium
GCTATAAAACGGTTTAACTTCTCCGGCAATCTCGATTAGCAGAGCCCCATCACTGGCAACTCCACAACAGCGCCCCTGATAGCTACGAGGTTGCTGATCGGTTTCACCAATAACGATGGATATATCGCTATGGTTTAACATAGAACGTGAATTCCGGAGCGTGGAAATATCTAGTTGTTTTGATTTAAGAAGCGAGAAATTTTTGTCCAGCTGATTCAATAATAGGACGAGCAGGTCCTCTAGGTTATGGGTTGTGTCGGTCGCATCGGTTATAGCAATCCCAGTCGTGGAGATATCTGCTGGCGCCGTTTTGAGAGAGTTATTGATGTTGAGCCCGATTCCAATGACTAGCTGGGTCGGTTGTGTTGCGGCGGACTCAATCAGAATTCCCCCGAGCTTTTTATCGCGGAGGTAAACATCGTTAGGCCACTTCAGCTGTATGGCTTCTGGATTAACGCTGCCGACTATGGTTTCGAGTACCTCCGCGATTGAGATTCCAGTGACAAGAGCGACCACAGGAACATCTTTTTGTTGCATCGGTGAGAAATCATAGGACACCGAAAACGTAAGTGAACCGCCGGTCGAAAACCAGACATGGCTGCCTCGGCCTCGACCTGCAGTTTGACACTCAGTTACAAGGACACTTGGTAATTTGGCCGTTTGATTTGCTAGTCTGCCCAACGCTGCCGTATTGGTTGAATGGCATTCGTCCAATACGATGGCTTCCGCCACGCAGCTATCCGCTTCAATACGTGTTGGCTCGAAGGCAGTGTTCATCGTAGCCTCGTGAGGGGGCCTGCGTTGCGCTGTCTACAAACTGTTATTAAGCGGGTAACAGGCCTTAGCCCAAACTTAACTGCCGATTCCTTAAACGGTTGGTCCGGCAGCGACCACATCTGCATCAGCTTGGTCCAGATACTGTGCAAAGTTATCGGTGAACAGTTGAGCTAGTTTAGCAGCTGTTTGTTCGTAGGCAGCGGAATCACTCCAAGTCGAGCTGGGAACAAGAATTTCACTTGGACAACCAGGTACGCTCTCAGGAATGGCTAGGCCAAACACGGGTTCGATAACTGTTGCCACGTCGTCAAGCTGACCGGCATGGATAGCATCGATAATGGCCCGCGTATATTTAAGACTCATGCGTTCCCCGGTACCGTATGCTCCACCGGACCATCCAGTATTGACGAGCCAAGCGTTGGTGTTGTGCTGTTGCATTTTTTCAGCGAGCAGTTTGCCATAAGCTGAGGGGTGCAGCATGAGGAACGCGGCACCGAAACAAGCTGAAAATGTTGCTTCAGGTTCGGTAACACCAACTTCTGTGCCTGCAACTTTAGCAGTGTAGCCATTAATGAAATGGTAGCTAGCTTGAGCGGGAGTCAGCTTGGATACAGGTGGTAGTACTCCAAAAGCGTCACAGGTTAGTAAGATGATATTTTTTGGGTGTGAACCAACACAGGGGATTTTCGCATTGTCGATGTATTCAATTGGATACGACGCTCGAGTGTTTTGTGTAATCGACACATTAGTGTAGTCGACAGCCCGAGTGTCTTGATCGAACACGACATTTTCTAGGACGGTACCGAAACGGATAGCGTGATAGATTTCCGGTTCTGATTCTGCGGACAAGTCAATGGTCTTAGCATAACAGCCGCCCTCGATATTGAAGACTCCGTTATCCGTCCAGCAATGTTCATCGTCGCCGATTAGTGGCCGATTAGCGTCGGCTGACAGGGTTGTTTTTCCAGTACCTGAGAGACCAAAGAACAATGCAACGGTGCCATCTTCACCTTCATTGGCACTGCAATGCATGGAGAAGATGTTTTGGCGAGGCATCAAGTAGTGCATGATCGTGAAGACACCCTTTTTCATTTCACCGGCGTATTGGCTTCCAAGAATGACAAGTTCTTTGGCTTCAAGATTAAGTGTGATGCTGGCGTCAGATTCGACTCCTTCAACAGCAGTGTCTGCTTTGCATTGGCCGCTGTTGAGAATGACGTAGTCAGGTTCTCCAAAGTCAGCAAGTTGCTCGGCGGTAGGTCGGATCAGCATGTTGTGCATAAACAGTGCGTGGTAGGGTCGAGCACAAATGATACGGATTTTTAATTGATGTTCAGGATCCCAACCGGCATAGCCATCAACGATGTAGAGTTGGGCACACTCACTGAGGAATTCGACAGCCATTTTTCGGTTAATTGCGAATGAATCGGCTTCGAGAGGAATGTTAACAGGACCCCACCAGATTTCATTTTCACTTTCCGGATTGCGAACAATTCGTTTGTCTTTAGGGCTGCGGCCCGTTTTTTCAAAAGAAACACTGGCAAGGGCTCCACTGGACGTAATGTCGGCTCCATCAAATTCTAGTGCATGTTCGTATAGCACGGCTGGTGAGAGGTTGCGGTAGATAGTGGTGTTGTTGATGCCGTATTGGGTAAGATCGATGGACATAGTACTGATGAGGTTCCCGTTTCAAGTAACAAAAAGTGTATTAGGTTCGGTTCTGTGTTATAAAACACAAACACTACATTTCATTATACCTCAATTCGTGTTTTTGATTAGGGGGTGACCGTCTCTATTGCAAACGGTAAAAAATAGACTCGAGTGATTCGAATTAAAACGATCACGTAATCTTCTTTAGTTGGTCACGAATGCTATACTCAGCGTCATCAGATCAACCGCCATGTTAATTCTCGAGGAAGCGTAGAATGCAACGACGTGATGCAATAAAAACGGCGGCTGGATTAATGGTGTTTTCTTCACGCAGCGTTATTGCTGTGGAACCGCAGGCGGAAGTGTTATCGACCAAGGTGATTGAACCGAGTCGCACGGCGTACATTGGGTGGCCAACGTTGACGCGGCGAAAGAATGGTCAGCTATTACTTGTAGCATCGGGGACTCGTGAATCACACGTTTGCCCTTTCGGTAGCGTGCAATTATTCCGTAGCAACGATGACGGTAAAACTTGGCTGCTGCCGCAAACGATTATGGATACTCCGACGGATGACCGTGATGCAGGTATCCTTGAGACAGCTGCTGGCACTTTGCTCGCGACAACATTTACCTCAGACGCTTATGTTTCGGTACTGGAAAAAGCAAGGTCTGCTGGGAACTGGGATGCCGAGCGATTAGCGTTGTGGGAAGCTGCTGCTGCGCGCATCACTCCAGCGGAACTGAAGTCGACGCTAGGAACTTGGATGATGCGGTCGACCAATGGTGGCATTACTTGGTCAGAGGCTTATAACAGTATTGTCAACAGCCCTCACGGACCGATTGCATTACAGGATGGCACGATATTTTATGCAGGAGTGTCACTGTGGAAAGAGGAACGTTTTGTTGGCGCAGTACTTTCCAGGGATGATGGGAAGACGTGGAAGAAACTCGCAGCAATTCCAACTCGTCCCGGCGACGATTCAGCTAACTACCATGAACTGCATGCGGTCGAGGCGGCCAGCGGTAAGATAATTGTGCAAGTCCGCAATCACAATTCCACAAATTTCCGCGAGACTCTACAAACGGAATCAACCGACGGCGGTAAGACTTGGACGACGCTCCATAGCATTGGTGTGTGGGGACTACCCTCTCACCTGCTGCGACTTCGCGACGGTCGCTTGGTGATGAGTTATGGTTATCGACGTAAGCCTTACGGGAATCAAGTTCGTATCAGTTCCGACGAAGGCCGTACCTGGTCGACGCCGATGACCATTTCCGAAGACGGGGCAGGATCTGATCTGGGTTATACTTCGACTGTTGAACTCGGCGACGGTAAACTACTGTCAGTATGGTACGAGAAGATGGCGGGCAGTACCAAGGCGGTATTGCGGCAAGCGACGTGGAGCATCAAGTGAACGCAGCGAAGATAAGAAAGTTATTGAATACCAATTCTGAATCATCTAGCGGTAATTCTATTTCGTCAGCGTTGTGGTTTGCGATGACGTATCCGTTTCTACTCACCGCGATTTATTTTGTATTGCTCAACGGTGAGGAAACGGGTTTGCAGAACTGGGTGTTTAGTAATCTGAAGCTGATTCAGTTTGCGTTTCCAGCGGTGTTTGTCTTCTTAGTGTGTCGGGAATCGTTGTCATTACCCCAGTGGAAGAAACCAGCTTTTGGATTGGGCTTAGGCTTCGGTGTAGTCATAATCTGCGCTGCACTGGTTATCTATTTTGGATTTCTCAAGGGTTCGCTTCCTTACTATTTATTGCGTGGCAAAGTTCAAGCCAAGGTACAAGGATTTGGGTTAACGAACGTTTGGGCTTACGGTGCGTTTTCTGTGTTTTACTGTTTGATTCACTCTGGCATGGAAGAGTATTATTGGCGATGGTTTGTTTTTAAACGTTTACGAACCCAAATCGGAAAATGCCAAGCCATCGTCTTGTCGAGCATTGCTTTCATGTCTCATCATGTTATCTTGATGATCGTGTTTTTCGGACTTGCTTCACCTCTGGCTTGGAGTTTTTCGTTATGCGTGGCGGTTGGGGGCAGTGTCTGGGCCTGGCTCTACAATCGCAGCGATAATTTTTATGCGATTTGGGCTAGCCATGCTTTAGTCGACGCAGCGATTTTTATAATCGGTTACGACTTGATATTTAACGGATAGTAAAGACTAAGGAGATTTGTCTTGAGCGATACTTATGACCAACTATGCGATCATTTTCGCGAGATCGCCGTGTTAGGCTCGATTGGTTCATTGTTAGATTGGGATGCTCGCTGCATGTTACCCGGCGGTGGCGCGGAGTACCGTTCGGATCAGCAAGCCTATTTGTCTAATTTGTTGCATCAAAAGAGAACGGACCCGCGAATCGGAGATTGGTTGGCTGACGTCGCCGACTCGGATTTAACCGCAGATTCGCGCAGTGACTCCGCAACAGTTATTCGTGAAGCGAAACGTATTTATAACAAACAAGTTAAATTGCCGGCGGATTTGGTAGAAGCGTTAACACGCGCAGAAAATGATGGTCAGCACGCCTGGGTGGAGGCGCGGAAGAATGATGATTTTGCGACATTCTTGCCGTTCTTGGAAACGACTTTTAAGCTCAAGCGAGAGCAAGCTGATGCGATTGGATTTGACGATTGCCGCTATGACGCGCTGTTAGATGACTTTGAGCCGGATGAAAAAACGTCACGAGTGCGCGGGACTCTCGAGGCACTGAGGAAGGACTTGGTGCCCTTGCTCGATGCGATTCAAGGAAGTTCTGAGGTTCCAGACACGGCGTTGTTGACGAGAAAATATCCCGTGGATTGTCAAACGCAGTTCGGCACGCGGGCGGCCACAGCGATTGGGTTTGAGTTCGACCGTGGGCGTCTTGATGTAACGCATCATCCCTTTTGCACTGAAGCCGGACCGGATGATTGTCGTATCACGACGCGTTACGACAAGAATTTTTTCAACATGGCATTTTTTGGTATTCTGCACGAAGCGGGACATGGAATTTATGACCAAGGTTTGCGCAAAGACTATTACGGCTTGGGACCAGGTACGTATTTATCGCTAGGGATTCACGAATCGCAGTCGCGAATGTGGGAGAATCAAGTTGGGCGGGGACGACCATTTTGGGAACATTGGTATGGTGCTGCCCAGCAAACTTTCAGTGAAGCTTTGGGAAACGTTGCTTTTGACGATTTCTATTTCGCCATTAACCGCGTCGAACCATCGTTGATTCGTGTTGAGGCGGATGAACTGACTTATAATCTACACATTATTATTCGCTTCGAATTAGAACAAGAGATGCTTGACGGAGAGATAAATGCCGCTGATTTACCTGACGCTTGGAATGCGAAATACCAGCAATATTTGGGGATTACGCCTCCCAATAATAAGAACGGAGTGATGCAGGATGTCCACTGGAGCGCGGGACTTATTGGGTATTTCCCAACTTATTCATTGGGTAATCTTTATGCGGCGCAATTCTTTGCCAAGGCCGATGACGAATTAGGTGGTCTCGCTGAGATGTTCCGCCGTGGTGAATACTTGCCCCTTAAGGAATGGGTCGGTGAAAAAATTCATCGAGTAGGTCGCAGTTGCTCAGCAGCAGAATTGGTCCAAGAAGTTACCGGTGAGCCGCTCAATCATCAGTATCTAGTGGATCAACTTAGGGAAAAACTAGGGCCACTTTATAAAATATAATGGTTGATATCTTGTATGTGTTTGGTTTTATAGTCGCAATTAAATAGCCAATCAGACTATTATTTAACATGTTGTTGGCTCAACAGCGTATTTGGGCAGGGTTGAATCAACCAACTTTAATCGGTAAGAATGATTAACAACTTGGATTAGCAAATAGAATGTAATTGGGAATAAGGGATAGTATATGGCGACGGCATTTTGTCCGGAGTGTGAAGAAAAAGTAACCTTGCCCAGCGCGAGTCAGGAGGCCACAGTCCAGTGTCCTTTATGTGACGCTGAATTTGGATTGGCTGTGTTGCTCGAATCGATTCCTCCCACCTTGTTGGTGGTAGACGATCCCGCAGTTGAAAGCGCTGAGGATGTTGCGAGCGATGAGGAGTCAGCAGACGTTGGATTCTCGCTAGAGGCCTTGATGGATCAACCTGAGGGTTTTTCGATTGATGACGAAAAGGCAACAGTGCGCGCTACCACCGTCCGCAGTTCAGGTCGACAAGCATCTAAAGGTGGTGGGTTCCGTAGTGTCATGCAAGTTATCTTTGGTGGGTTGTTAGCTCTACCATTAGCACAACTTGCCTTGTGGTATTGGCCTTGGGGACCGCAAGATCCTCTTAAATTGGGCCCTGAGATTTCCTCGTACGCTGTGTCCAAATGGATGGTGCCCGCACGGTTTCATGGTTCTACAGACGAAACATCCGATGATGATTTTGCTGACGAATTGGATCTCGAGCCTGAGATTAACCGTGGATTTGACTTTGATGGAAAGTTCGATGGTTTTGATTCTAATACCCGTAATAATCCGACGCTTGGCAATGAGACGGCAGATGGATTTGGTGCAGCACGAGTTCTCAATGGACAAAACGTTCGCCCCAATGCGCAACCTACTAACCCTACGTTAGATGAGCTTAGCAATGGGAAACCGGATGAGGTCGTTTATAAACCGGTACCTCTATCACCTACGGATTACGTGCGCGGGGCCGCGGTTTATCGTACAGTGGTTTTGCAAGCGATGTTACAGCGGGCTCAGCAGCAATCTGATAAATGGAACGGACTGGCAACGGAGTTAGGTGAAAAACAACGTCAAATCGAAAACGGAAACATGGCGTGGTTTCTCGGGCAACTGGCGACAAGCTTTACGTTTCATGATTCACGCGATGAAACAGCGACCGTAGTGATGGGGGAAATTTTTGAGTTTTTTCAGGAGTCGGCGATCCAGCAAGAGTTGCTAGATGTTTTGGATGTTGAGTTTGGTAAGACTCTGGAAAATTCCACGGAACCGATTCAAGGCGCAGTTTTTACCGCAACAGTTGCCGCGGCAACAAATGTCAACGGCTATCGGCAAGCCGAGATGACACTCAACGAATCGGACACAAAAGTACCGTTGGTTTTTTCGCCGCAACTTTCACCAGAGTTCGAGCCTGACCAAACTTATTTAATCGTTGGCAGTCTGGTAAGCCAACCTCGCCGTGTATTGCAGAATTATCTGGGCCTCAGCGATAGTGTAGTTGTGCTTGGTACTTATCTGCCATTATCAGTGAACGTCGCCGATGCAGGTCAATAATATAACATCGCATGTTCAGCGATGAAGTACTGTTAGGTTATCTGAGGATTTGACACGCGCTGGAAAAAGGCTAAGTCCACATGAGCAAATTACGACAATGGGTTGAGCGTCCTGCTTTGTTGGCGCATGAAATTGCCGCTCAAGTTCAGCGTGGTGAATATAGTGCTGCCAGTTGTGTCGAGCAGACGATTGCTCGTATTGAACAATTCAATGGCGATTTGAATGCGATGGTTATTGATTGTTTTGATCAGGCGCGGCTAGATGCTAAACGGTTAGATGCATTACAAGCTGAAGGAAAAACAGCCGGACCACTACATGGAGTACCGATCTCCATCAAGGAATGTTTTTTTGTGGCCGGTACTGATTGTACGATTGGCCTGGATCTGTTTGTGGGAAAACCGTCCACGGAAGATGGGCCGTTGGTACGCCGCTTGCGTGAAGCCGGAGCCATCGTAATGTGTAAAACCAATATCCCCCAGACGATGTTATGGCATGAAAGTGTCAATCCCGTGTATGGCCGGACTAACAATCCGTGGGACACGACACGGACTCCAGGTGGTAGTTCCGGAGGTGAAGCAGCGATGTTAGCTGCCGGCGGAAGTGTATTAGGATTGGGTAATGACCTTGGCGGTAGTTTGCGAGTGCCCGCTCATTTTTGTGGCATCTTTTCCTTGAAGCCAACCAATGGTCTTTTGCCACGCAACAGTAGTCGAGGAAACATGCGAGGGATGGAAGTAATGCTCGCTCAACCAGGTCCCATGGGACATTGTGTTGATGATTTAATCCGGATGTTTGATGTGCTCATCGGCGATGTGCATACTGTCAAAAATTTGGAGCAGTTGCCGGTGGGACGACGCGACGTGCCAGCTGATCTTGGTAGTGCTGATGCCAATATTAAAATTGGGATTATTCAAGACGATGGTTTCTTTGCCGCTTCACCGGCGATACGTCGCAGTGTCCAAGAAGCGGGTAATGTATTGGCGAAACTGGGTGTGGAAGTGATTCCGTTTGAAGTACCTAATGCTGAATTAATGGTCAAGTTGTACATGGGAGCGATGAC
>JABHUV010000062.1 GCA_018658605.1 Planctomycetaceae bacterium
ATCTTGGAGAGGGCTTCACGCTTAGATGCTTTCAGCGTTTATCCTTTCCGTAGTTAGCTATCCAGCCGTGCCGCTAGCGCGACAACTGGTACACCAGAGCTACGTCCTTCCAAATCCTCTCGTACTAAAGAAGAACCTCCTCAAGTTTCGTACGCCCACGGCAGATAGGGACCGACCTGTCTCACGACGGTCTGAACCCAGCTCACGTACCACTTTCATTGGCGAACAGCCAAACCCTTGGGAGCTTCTTCACCCCCAGGATGTGATGAGCCGACATCGAGGTGCCAAACCGCTCCGCCGCTATGGACGCTCGGGAGCGATAAGCCTGTTATCCCCGGAGTACCTTTTATCTGATGAGCGATGGCCCTTCCATTCGGGACCACCGGATCACTAAGACCAACTTTCGTTCCTGCTCGACTGATAAGTCTCGCAGTCAAGCACCCTTTTACCTTTGCGCTCTAAGCCTGATTACCAACCAGGCTGAGGGTACCTTTGCACTCCTCCGTTACTCTTTGGGAGGAGACCGCCCCAGTCAAACTGCCCAACTGACACTGTCCCATGCTAGGTTTCACTAGATCATGGTTAGAACTAAAACATACTCAGGGTGGTATTTCAAGGACGGCTCCCTGATGACTAGCGTCACCAGTTCAAAGCCTCCCACCTATCCTACACAAAATATACTTCAGCCCAATATCAGCCTACAGTAAAGGTTCACGGGGTCTTTCCGTCTAACCGCGGGTACGTGGCATCTTCACCACGACTACAATTTCACCGAGTTGGTGGTTGAGACAGTGCTCCTGTCGTTACGCCTTTCATGCAGGTCGGAACTTACCCGACAAGGAACTTCGCTACCTTAGGACCGTCATAGTTACGGCCGCCGTTTACCGGGGCTTCGGTCGCCAGCTTCACCCAAAAGGGCTAACCGTCTTCCTTAACCTACCGGCACCGGGCAGGCGTCAGACCCTATACTTCCTCTTACGAGTTTGCAGAGTCCTGTGTTTTTGCTAAACAGTCGCAGGAGCCGATTTTCTGTGGCCCCCAGCAGCTCTCACCACCGAGGGCACCCCTTATCGCGAACTTACGGGGTCATTTTGCAGAGTTCCTTAACCACCATTCTCTCGAGCGCCTTGGTCTACTCGACCCGCCTACCTGTGTCAGTTTTAGTACGGTCACGTTTAGTGATCGAAGCTTTTCTTGGACGTCCTTCCTACCATCATTACCATCGTATATGGGCTTAGCCATCAGCCTTGTATTATGAGAGTATTTTCTTCCTCTCCAACTCAGCTTCGGCAACGGACTATTCTATCAGTCCGCAGGTGCTTTGGACGCCGTCCCTCCAATCTCGTGGCTCGGGAATATTAACCCGATACCCATCGTCTACGCCTTTCGGCCTCGACTTAGGAACCGGCTAACCCTGGGCGGATTTACCTTCCCCAGGAAACCTTAGGCTTTCGGCGAGCAGGATTCTCACCTGCTTTATCGTTACTCATTCCGGCATAATCACCTGTACACTCCGAGACCGCTCCTTTCGGTACGGCTTGCTAGTGTACAGCGCTCTCCTACCACTGCATAAATAAATATGCAATCCACTGCTTCGGTATAGTACTTACTCCCGTTCATTATCGGCGCAGAATTGCTCGACCAGTAAGCTGTTACGCACTTTTTAAATGGTGGCTGCTTCTAAGCCAACATCCTGGCTGTCTCAGCAATTCAACTTCCTTAGTGACTGAGTACTATTTAGGGACCTTAGCAGATGATCTGGGTTGTTTCCCTCTCGACCGCGAAGCTTATCCCCCGCGGACTGACTCCTGAGATACATAAATCGGTATTCGGAGTTTGGTTTAGTGGGGTACCCCGGAAAGGGCCCCCATCCGATTCAGTCTCTCTACCCCCGACTCATAGTGGCTCAAGGCTAGCCCTAAAGCTATTTCGGAGAGAACGAGCTATCTCTGAGTTTGATTAGACTTTCACTCCTCCCCACAAGTCATCCCCTCAGTTTTCAACCTAAGTGGGTTCGGTCCTCCACGCAGTATAACCCGCGCTTCAACCTGCTCATGGGTAGATCACTCAGTTTCGCGTCTACCACCTACGACTATACGCCCTATTAAGACTCGGTTTCCCTCTGGCTGTGGTCCGTAAGACCTTCGCCGTGCCGCAAACGGTAACTCGCCGGATCATTATGCAAAAGGCACGCCGTCACACATCCCATAAATGGTATAGTGCTCCGACCGCTTGTAAGTATATGGTTTCAGATTCTATTTCACTCCCCTAACAGGGGTTCTTTTCACCTTTCAGTCACCCTACTGAGTTCACTATCGGTCATTAGAGAGTATTTAGCCTTACGGGATGGTCCCCGTTGATTCAGTCAGGGTTTCACGTGACCCGACCTACTCAGGAATCCTACTAAGTGTTGAATTGTGTTTCGTGTACGGGACTGTCACCCTCTGTGGTCTAGCTTTCCAACTACTTCCACTACACTATCAACGACCGTTATGTAGGTCCTACAACCCCGAGAGGGAAACCCTCTCGGTTTGGGCTGTTCCTGTTTCGCTCGCCGCTACTAAAGGAATCGATTTTTCTTTCTTCTCCTCTGGTTACTTAGATGTTTCAGTTCACCAGGTTCGCTCCGGAATCCCGGGATCAAAGGTCGTTTGTCACCTCCCCCAAGCTTATCGCAGACTTCCACGCCAATCATAGCCTTCTAATGCCAAGGCATTCCCCATATACCCTTAATAACTTGACCACTAATATTCAAAGCTTCTACTCACATGCTCGCTACCCGAAAGTAAGCTCGTAATAGAGAAGTCACTCTTAAACAACAAGTGTTTAAGCTACTAATCGCAACGATCCGAAGTACAGCTCTGTACTTCTTCGTTAAAATATGATTTTCATCATATTTGTAATAATAATGGCTTATCAACAACTTAAAACTTGTAGTCGTGCGCTGTTGATTACCATCGCCTTCGCCTGGCTTTACACATTCAAAACGGTTAACGTCTTGTAAACATAAAACACTCGCAAAGATGCCATCTACCTTGTACAACCAAATTGTCAAAGATCAAGCTTCTTGCTCTTTTGAACCAATTCCATAAGGTGTTGATATCAAAGGAGTTAGAAGTGATTGTTGCAAACAGATTCTCCTTTGCAGAAGCTTCGGTTCACAACAGAATTACAAGTCTATGACCGAGTGGGGTTACTGTCAACGCGCTAGGCATCTAAAAAACAAAGAAAGTTCTTTTTTTTAAAGGTGCTAGCTAGCTGATATAAAACCCCTTTGATTCTCGTTTAAAACTCGTGTTTGTCATAATGCCTTTTTAATGTCCCGGTGCATGATCCAAGACTTAATTTTAATTACATTCTGACAAGTGGAGGTAGACGGACTCGAACCGACGACCCTCGGCTTGCAAAGCCGATGCTCTCCCAACTGAGCTATACCCCCCGCTGTTTTGCTTCGTATTGTATGTCATACGCTGCAACATACTTTTGTATGATTCAACATGTCCCACTATACATCCTCACCACTAAATTCCAAGAGCATCTGTGAGCATTTTGTAGCTTCGCATATGCCGTGACATGTACTCACATGTCAGGAACGAATATGTAGTGGGCGTACCAAGATTCGAACTTGGGACCTCATCGTTATCAGCGATGCGCTCTAACCAACTGAGCTATACGCCCCACAATGTAATTTGCAAATCACTCGCATTTTACATGATACCAGTAGCTTAATCCACTGGGACTAAATAACCCAGTCAGTCAAGCTAGTTTTTCTTGCTAGTTTCAATAACGGGGAATTGTTTCTATCGACAACTGGCCCCTGAATAAACAAAGGAACTTGTCGTCATTGTAAAATAATTCGTCGATAACACAGTGTTAATTGTTGCCCGTCCAAGCCTGATAGTACCCCCCCGTTGTCGAATGGTTTTCGCCATCTCACTTGAGGGTCAGTTGTAGGCACAAAATAGGGTCTGTAACGCAGGAATTATCTGAATAAGCTGCGCATTTTAAGCTGACCCCTGTATCCCTTAAAGGGGGATAAAGGCAAAAAATAATAATTCCTCTTGCTAGCCGAGTGAGCTCTCTCGTAGGGGTTTTCGTGTTGATTCAATTTGTGTTCCTCAAGTATCATTTGCGTTAACTTGATATTTCAGCATACCCACAACAAACCTTCCTGTTTAGAGTGGTGCGACTGTTCCGATAAAGGTAAGTAAGCCACGGTTCTTGTCAGGCGCTACTCGATTAGATAGTCAAATCAAACAACGTGAAAGCTGCAACGCTATGAGTGCTACGAATACTTCAAATGGAAAACACATCAGACCCCGCCAGTCAGTTAACGGCAAAGGTGTTCACTGCCGTTGCAGCAAGCTACCTGCGTTCGCCTTGGTCATCGCCTTTGCATTTTGCCTAACGAAGTCGCTAGTCGCCGCACCTGCGGTCGCGGAGACGTTGAATCGGTTTAAGCCAACGCAAGCTGACGTAGATTACGATCAACCCACTGCTCAGCAAGCAGCACAGTCGCAATTGAAATCGATTCGAGAAGGAACTGCTTCCGGTTGGGTCGTTACAGATGCCAATGACCAGGTGCTACGTAAGTTCTTTGATACCAATGGTGATACAAAAGTTGACCGCTGGAGTTATTTTAAGGTTGGCGTTGAAGTCTATCGTGATATTGACTCAGATTACGATGGTAAAGCTGATCAGTTTCGTTGGCTCGGCGACGCTGGTATTCGGTGGGGAGTCGATGAAGATGCCAATGGAACTATTGATTACTGGAAAGTTATCTCGGCCCAGGAAGTATCGCGGGAGCTCATTGCGGCTATGCAAAGTGGGGATCAAACACGGTTTGCTAGATTGTTTGCGAATGATCGCGAAATTCAGGGCCTAGGTGTTAGCCCAGAATTACAACAGAAATTAAGTGACGGTCGCGCTCAGGCGGTACAGGCGTTTGCAGCATCTGCTGCCGCTGGTTCCCTGCTAGAACAGGATGCACGCTGGGTTCACTTTGGCGGTACGCATGGCGTGTTGCCTGCAGGTAGTGATGGACGAACACGGGATTTGTATGTCTATGATAATGTTATCGCAGTTATTGAATACGAAAAGACTCATCGTCAGATTCTTGTGGGGGCGTTGCTCCGCTCCGGTGATACTTGGCGACTGGTGCAGTTGCCACCAGTCTTGGCGGTTGTCGGCAGCGGCGCATCCGGCAATCAAGTCGCTCAATATGAGGGTTATTTTTTTGGTTCGTCTAATGTCACTCCAAACGCGCCTGATCAGAGCGGGGCGAATGAGATGTCCACTGAAACTCGACAGTTGCTAGCTCAGCTCGAGAAAATTGATCTCCAGCTAGTGTCGGTTTCATCGCCCAGTGCTGGGCAGTTGCTCAACGAGCAGCGAACAGCTGTTCTGGTGCAGTTGATCTCAAAATCCAGTTCTGCTGAGGAAAAAAGTAATTGGATCCGGCAGTTTGCCGACACGGTAAGTGCTGCGGTCCAATCGGGAACCTACCCGCAAGGGATTGCTCAGTTGCAGTCACTCGATTCGCAGGTCGCACAAGCGGGTGGAGCTGATCATGCTTATGTGCAGTTTCGCTTAATGACGGCTCGCTATGGTGATTCGTTACGAAAATCTCCCGAGAAGTTTGATGCGGTTCAGGAAAAGTGGTTGGGCGACTTGGACGCCTTTGTGAAGAAGTTTCCTGCCAGTGGAGATGCGCCTGAGGCAATCTTTCAGCTTGCAATTGCCGAGGAATTCGCTGGAAGCTATGATCGTGCGATTTCCTATTATGACGATATTGTATCGAAGTACCCAAAGGCACCGATCGCCCCCAAGGCTGAAGGCGCTCAGCGACGGCTTAATCTTAAGGGCAAGCCGTTAGCCCTCGTTTCGAAGTCGTTAAGTGGTCAGCAGGTTGATACGCGGCGATTTAATGGCCGTATTGTGGTGATACATTATTGGGCTAGTTGGAGCGCTCCGAGTACGCAGGACATGGTTTTGTTAAAGCGATTGACCTCAAAGCATGGTGATAAAATTGCTGTCGTCGGCGTGAATCTCGATGCCGACCGAAATGCTGCTGTGCAGTTGGTGCAAAATAGCGGTTTCTCCTGGCCCCATCTTTATTCTTCAGGGGGAATGGATAGTGCGCTGGCAAACCAACTCGGAATTGTCAGTGTCCCCATGATTTTTCTGGTGGGATCCGATGGAAAAGTCGTGCAAACAGGCGTTCATTCTGCTGAACTCGAAGAATTAATCGCAGAATTGCTCAAATAACGTTTTATCGCCCCAATTTGTTTGGGTGTTTTCGGTTATGCCGTTACTTTAAACCTGTTTCGTTAATGCGCCCTTTGAGACTGCGTATGTAGTCTCAGCTGCTGGTTTAGGCAGTTTTTACTGCTGCTGGGGATAATCCATTTGTTTCTGATTATCGCTAAAATCGAAAAAGATTAACATTCGGTGCCCTTCTCTACCGAAACCTAGTAGTAGCCCTGATTGTATAGGGTGATTGATAGTTATGCGATGACTGTCAGAGGCACGGAAGTCTCTGGAATCGGTTCAAAGCAAGTTTTATATTCGGGAGTGAACCAATGCGACGCTTAGTATTCGGATTGGCTGTATTAGGAATGTTTGCGGTTGTTCAACCACAGGCACAGGCTGATGATCAGGCCGTTGCTCAACGAGTTGTTGAGACAATCCAACAGCATAAGAAAACCGGAGCTCTCAAGGGCTTTGGCTTGGACTTACAGGTAGAAAACGGAGTGGTTTGGGTTAAAGGTGAAGTTGCCAATTCGCAACAGCACCAGTTGCTCATCCAATCGGTAGCACAACTCGAAGGAGTTGTTGACGTTGTCAACGACGTCAAAGTTCGTGCTCCAAAACCGACTCCGGTTGCGCAACCAACCACCGAAATATTTGGTGATATTGCAAAGGGCTTAAAAAATGCCCTAGGTTTGGAAGGCGATACTGGCGTAAAGCCTTAGGAAACGATTGAGTCGACTGCGGTTGAAGCTCCAGCGCCGCTACCAGCAGTGCCTGCGGAACCGCCTCGTGCGACTGCACGTGTCATGCAAGTGCGTCCAGTTACGCCGGTAGTTAACGACGATAAAATCGCACAAGCGATTGGGCAGCACCTTAGCACCCTGAAAGATTCCGGAAAGCTCGAGAATTTCAACGTTCAGATTAGTGTCAGTGGTGGCACGGTTTGGATGAAAGGCTTTACCGCTGATGAAGCTCAGTTGGCAACGATTCTCGGTATTGCTGAGGGTACCGATGGTGTAGGTAAGGTTGTGAATGACATGATTATTCGCGAGCCAGCATCGTTTCAAATAGCCTCGGTTGCTCAAGCACCAGCAAGAGCTTTCGGGGTTGAAGCAGCACCGCAGCCCGCGGTAGTGTCTCAAGCGACCGCGATGACGGCGCCGGTTGTGTCAGCACCAACGCAAATGATGGCGACGCCTTCGGGAATCGCTCAGGCTCGTTACGAGCAGCCAAATTTGCCGGCCTACGCATGGCCAAGCTATGCAGCAGCGCCCAACTACGGTCAGGTGAATTATCCGAAGCAGTATTCTGCTTCAGCATGGCCATATATTGGTCCGTTCTATCCCTACCCGCAGGTTCCACTTGGATGGCGTAAGGTTTCATTAGAATGGACGGACGGCTGGTGGTTCCTGGACTTTGAAAGTAACTAAGCAGCTTACAGTTAGATCAGTTATCTAGCTGCTATCAATCGGAAGCCCTGCGGATCCTCGTGATTTGCAGGGCTTTTTGATGTTTATGGCAGATTGGGATAAGGGATCGTTATTTTCGTTATAAACCGAAAAACCCGCAAGATCGCTACAGTTTAACACGATAACTAATAACAGCAACAAAGGGTCTTTTAACCGCGACCGGTCTACTGAAAGGGAGTGGATCGTAATTTAAAGTCGCAAACGGCAATATAAGGGAATAATGATGTCATACAAGAAGAACATATTTAGAGTGTTGTCGGGAACCGCCCTAACGGTTACTGCAATTCTCAGCATTGGCTGTCTGGCTACGAACGGACCAAGTATGGGGCTACTGTCAGTCCCCATTCCTGTTAGTCCCTATTATCAAAACAAAGCAGAGGATGACTTCTGGGTGAAGGAACGATATAGTCGAGTTCCAATCCTAGGACCGGTCGTCGCTGGTGGACCGCAGAAAGCGCTAGATCCCCCAAGTCACGATGAAGTGATGCGGGCATTCCTTGAAGCTCATCCGCTTAAAACAGGCATTCCATTTCTCTATGACGTGCAGCGTAATGATGTGCGAATCGTAATTGACAAAATCGCGGATTATATGGATCCGCCAAGGTTCTATCCATTAGTTGGTCCAGCCCAGCTTCATCATGCACATTACAAATGTACGCTACACTACTCGGAAGTTGTATACGTCGGCTGGCCTGTGCCACATTCGCTTGTAAACGAAGAAGCGGTTGAGGTGCTGTACATCGATCACAATCACTTACACATGGTGGGCAATGTTGAGTCGGGACCAAGCAGTCCGTATTAGACATCAGCGGAATGGTTGGTGTTCGGTCCAGAACCGCTACATGAATTACTACACCACGTATTGCCCCGTTGTGTGACCCTTTGGGAAGTCCGATTCGATTTGTCGAGCCGGACTTCCCTTTGTTTTTTTGATGGCGGCTAGTCCCCGATGGGCGTTAGTGACGCGATTGTAGTATTATTTGTCCAGTCGAATGTAGCCAGGTATAGCGGTATTAAGTTAATCTTGGACTGTGTTAAATCCCGATAAATAAACTGGCGTTTAGACCCGATCTAGGCACTGTTTCATGGATGGAATGGTGATTTGGGTACTTTGCTAAGACTTTGTTGCTTCAGGGATGTTATAACTTGATCGTTCTGCCGAAAAATATTGCCATAATAGGCAGTTGCTCACTGGTGACTGCGCTGTTGTTCACTCCGGTTGTTTCTGCACAAGATCCCGATAGCACCACATCATTGCTATCATTGTTAGGTGATGGTGGGCTGCTGATGATTCCCATTGGTATCTGTTCCCTAGTGTTAGTGATGTTTTCGCTCGAGAGAATGATGAACCTTCGAATCAGGCGGATCATCCCCAAGCCCTTCGTGCGACGGGTGTTAGAACAGTTAAAATCCGGTGAGTTAGACAAGCGGACGGCATATCGATTGTGTAAAGAAAACAAATCGCTAGTGGCGGAGGTGTTTGCGGTCGCCTTGCGAAAATGGGGCAAACCGGCTCAAGAGGTCGAAAAAGCAATGGTAGACGCCGGCGATCGCCTTGGTAATAAACTTCGCCGGTACCTGAGACTCTTCAACGGTATTTCGACGGTGACTCCATTACTGGGCCTGCTAGGTACCGTCATCGGCATGATAAAAGCATTTAATGCGATAGTGGATGCTGGGGCAATGGGCAAACCGGAATTGCTAGCTGCTGGGATTGGCCAAGCTTTAATTACGACCGCCGCGGGATTGAGCGTAGCAATCCCAGCGTTGATTATCTATATGTATTTTACCAGTCGGGTAGAGCGTATCTTGATGCGTGTTGATGAACATGGACATCAATTAGTACAGGCAGTTTCCGCGGAAGGACTTTCCCGCATAAAACGCACTCAATCCAAACATTTAAAAATTGCGGATCGTAAACAGGCGGCCTAATTGTTATGCCCATCAAATTAAACAGCGCCGAAGAACCGACACTCAATCTAACTCCGATGATTGACATCGTTTTCCTGTTGATTATCTTTTTCATGGTTGGCACGAAGTTCACTGAAATTGAACAGGAATTAAAAATATCAATTCCACAAATCGCCAGCGGCGCCACAATCTCGACCGAGCCCCAGCAATGTGTGATAGCTGTTTTTCATGATGGCCGCGTTTCAGTCGACAATGACGTAATGGAGATTCATGAATTGGAAAGTAACCTTAGCCAACGCGTGAGCATCGGAGCGGAGTTGCATGTAATCATTCGAGGCGATGCCGAGGGCGCATTTCAAAACGTTGCCAATGTACTTAGCGCCTGCCGACGCGCCGGAGTGGATGATCTCGGTATTTCAGTTCGTATGGCATCTCGTGAGTGAGGTGTTGAATGAGCAACGCAATAAATGATACCTATTTACTGAACTGTTCAAACCTCGTTCATTTGCGTGGCTCGTTATTCGCCACGCCCGAGTACTTTGACCCGATTGTAAGTCATGCGACTGGCACTATTGTGTGGATTGGTTTATTGATTTTAACCATCGCGTTTTTTGTGATGTCATGGACAAAACTTGGTCAAGGGCGACCGCTTGTCAAATGCCTTGTTTTCAGTATTTTCGCGCACTTATTAATGGTGATCTTCTTTTACGGGACACAATGGCTTGGGTTTAGAGGCAACACTGTAGTGGTCGAGTCGTTTAATATTTCGCTCGTCGACGACACGGGTGATCCTACTAATCACGATGAACGCGCACAGGCTGACGATAAAGACGTTAGTCTATCGGTGGAAGAGGAAATCGTTCCTCATGAGGAAGCAGTTAAGATCGACGATTCCGAACCTATGATCAATTCAGAACCGGTAGCGGATCTGACAGAGGCGGGCGGTCTGTCTGCTTTAGAGGGTGTTGAATCTGTGAAACCCCCTGTACGGTCGGTTGAATCACTAGATGCAGTTGCAATCGCGGATATTGATGCGACAGACGTCACAGGTGATATCACAGCCGGTGAAAGCGAGTCGCCACTATCGGAAATTCAACCTGTAAACTCGTCCGTAAGTGACGTCGGCAATGCTGTCGACGTCCAAGCACACTCGGACAATAAAGTGGACAGTGTCCCAGCAGCGGATGTCGATGATGTGACCTCCGCCGTGGATAGCGACACTGGTTTAGAAAAAATAACACGTTTAGACGGGACGGAGATGCCTCTACGATATCAAAATCGATTTGCGTCGGTATCCGACCAGACGACGAAGAGTACGATTGGAAAGTTTTCGAGTGGAATTAAAGGGTCACGATTTGGCGCGACTCGTGATACGGCCGCCGCAGTAGAGTCCGCTTTACAGTGGCTCGTAGCAAATCAGGAAGCAAATGGTAATTGGGACGCGTCGCTGCACCGTGCAGGCGTTGATCGCCAAGTCGACGGACAGCAGAGGTCCGCCACCGGAGTGAACGCGGATAATGGCATCACTGGCCTGGCCCTTCTGGCGTTATTGGGTGATGGTAATACGCATATAGTTGGCAGGAGGCGTGAAGCTGTACAGCACGGTTTAGAGTACCTATTAGGACAACAAGTTTCCAACGGTAGCCTGGCTGGCAACGCGACGATGTTCGCGCGCATGTATTGCCACGCGATGGCAACGGTAGCGGTGTGCGAAGCCTATGCGATGACGCGAGACGAACGTCTACAGCGGTGCGCCCAACGAGCGATAGAGTATACGCTTGATTGCCAGGACACGTTGACCGGTGGCTGGCGGTATCAACGCAGTGACCCCGGCGATATGAGTCAGTTTGGATGGCAGGTGTTGGCGTTACAGAGTGCCCAGCAGGCTGGAATTCCAACGCCGCCGGAGACAAAAATACTGATGCTGAAGTTTTTGCAATCTTGCAACACAGGCTTAAAACGGGGCTTAGCCTCCTACCGTCCCGGTTTTGGAGCGACAGCGGCAATGACGGCCGAATCAATGGCGTGTCGCATATGGTTAGGTGCTCAGAACACACCGGAACAATTGGCCGAGGGCACACAGTATTTGCTGGCGCGGTTGCCATCAACGGAACGCCCAGATTTCTATTATTGGTATTACGGTAGTTTGTCAATTCGCATTGTTGGCGGAGAGCCGTGGGAGCGTTGGACGGTTGCCCTGAAGCAAACCTTGCCGCCGATGCAGCGGAGCGATGGAAGTTGGTCGTCGGTGACTAAGTGGGCCGGTTATGGTGGAACAGTCTATAGCACTGCGATGGGTGCGTTATGTTTAGAGAGTTTTTATCGTTATCAGTAGGCTTTTCAAAGAGGCCTGCCAATAAGATTAGCAATTTATCGTAAAAGGTGTGCAATATGCAGATGTTAAAAAGCTCCGTGGTTGCATTTGGTGGTGTGGTACTTGCCGTAATATTGGTAAGTTTGGTGCAGCAGTTAGGGCATGTATTGTTTGAAGTGCCGGCAGGGCTTGAAGGGGCGACACCAGAAGAGACGATAGAGATAATTGAGGCTTGGATGCCAACAGCACCGTTTGGTGCCATTGCGATGGTATTGGTGAGTTGGTTAAGTGGCACCTATTTTGGCGCCTGGTTTGCCGCTCGGTTTACCGATGAGTTACCTTATGCGCATGCTGCGCCGACGATTTGTGTGATGGTTCTTTGTGCGCTGCTAATGTTGTTGAGCCTGCCGCATCCGTTGTGGATGAATGTAGGATCGGTATTAATTGTGCCGGCAGGGTTGTACGGGGCTTACGTTGGAAGGTCGCGAATAGACGAGATTCAACCAGAAGATCAGTTTGCTTCTTCAGCGGATTCGGCAGTAGCAGAAGGCTCTGACGGTGGCGGCTCGAACATCGGCGCGGATGGTGGCGAGTAGTCATCGAAATCTTCGGCGGACCAGTCGTCAGCGCCCGAGGCGGAAGATGAAGTGTTGTTTGAGCCGTCATCAGGATCGCTGTAAACGTCGTTGACGTATTCGTCGACGCGAACTTGACTTTGGAACTCAGACAAACCCTTGCGAAATTCGCGATAAGTCTTTCCAAACTTGCGGGCTACACTTGGTAAATTTTTGCCAAAGAGCATCACAGCGATTCCGCCGATAACCATAACTTCCATCATGCCCATTCCACCGAATATGAAACCGAGTGGAGCGAAATGTGTCAGCGCATTATCTATTATTATTATGTTCATGAGGAGGGATCTCCAATGGATATTATCCGGTTGGACAGGAGGTTAACGATGATGAGTTAGGGGTTTGATCGAATTGGCGTTTGTTTATTCGTCGCCGTCACTATCTTCGTCGCCGGTACTATCTTCATCGATGCTGTTATCCTCATCGTCGAGAGGTGAGTCATCGCGGATCCCTTTCTTGAACTCATTGGCGCTTTTACCAATGCTTCTGGCCAAACCAGGAAGTTTAGTGGAACCAAATAAGAGGATGAAAATCCCAGCGACTATCATCAGTTCGGTGGTCCCAAGACCCATAAATCCTAATAGCATATTCATAATCTGCCCTCGCGCATGTTAATGGTGTGTAAGCTGTAAAAACAGCATCAACTAAATCCCAAGAGGCGAAAGCGGGTAAGCACCCAATTAGACGGGTTTACCAGAACCAACTCGAGTCCATTTCATTGTAACCAGCGACCGTTAATCGTCAAGGCGAGGTCGCGCCGTGTGTGAAGTTAACATGGACAGAGTCAGCGCAAATCCTGCTTTATTGAAGTGCGATGGTAAAAAAGTTACCAAATTAGTGCAGATTTTCATTGTTATGATATCTTCTAATGTTTGAGGTAGCCTAGGGCGATAAAATTGATATTCGACCTACTGCTTCCGCACAGGTGCCTACTGCTTCCGCACAGATGATAGTTAAGAAACATATATTGCTTAGCTACGTGCAAACTCGTAAAATGCAGCAAATAATTTTGTGACGATTGGCAAATAAATTACACTCTAACCAATAGGTCGTTTGTAACATGACCAACGATAAAACGTCGTTTAGACCGGCTATTGAAACGCTCGAAGCACGGAATTTACTTGCGGCGGATCTTAATATCGCATTTCAAAACCCGCTGCTCTACCAAGATGTAAATTTCGACCAATTCGTGTCGCAAATCGACGCATTGCAAGTCATCAACCATGTCAATCTTGTTAATAACAATGTTGTCCCGGACGGTCGGGTTCAGTCATTCCTTGACGTTAATGGGGATGAAGATGTGTCTGGAATCGACGCACTTCGGATCATCAATAATCTAAATGGCGGCGAAGTCACCGAACAAAGTGTCTTTGAGCAAATCGATGACTTTGTTGATGAAATTCAAATAATGAATGACCTAGTGCCTGCAGACTTAGATGTCATCAGCCAAAATGTCGTTGCTGAAATGGAAATGAAATCTGCCAACCTGCGTGCCGTGCGTGGGGACTTAACTGCATTTTTGAATACGCCTCGTCACGAACCAACACTCATTGCCGACCGCATGGCAAACATTCGTACTGCCGTTGATCAACTCACCGACGACATTCTGACGGACCTAAACGAATTTAATGGAGACCGCGCGGACCTCGATATCGAACATGGCGACCTACGTCAACTCGGCATCCACCGGCGTTTCCAATTGAAATTTTCTGAGATCCGTGAAACTCGACAACAGGGCCATAAGTGGGAAGACTACTTACCCCACGGTGAAGTGACACAGGAGCAAGTTGATTTCAATGTAGATCGCCTGCAAAAATCATTCGGACAAGGCATTCTTCCACACCACATTGATGTGGAACAAGTTAACCACGCGATCCGTTCGCTCCGTGAACGGAATATATTTGACTTCCGTTTTGGTGACGGGCAACATGATTTCGCGAACGCGCCAGAAGTTACCCCCACGACTGTTACCGAACAATTTACAGGCTATTCGGAGGATTCCGATTTTGACGATGTCGATAGTCGGCACGATTTTATTGTCGACCAAACATCATTTGCGGAATTGTGGAATGAATGGAATGCGATCGACGCGGTGCCGGCGGTCGATTTTACTCAAAACATTGTTGTCGTTGCTGTCGTCCCAGGGCCTAATCAAATTATGATGCAACCCACGCTAGATCTTAGTGGTAATCTCATGCTCAAAGCGGCCAGTACTCGCATGGCTGGGCCCGGGTTTAGCTATGCGATTCAAATTATCCCCCGCGGAGGGATTGAGTCGGTGAATCATGTGAGCTTGAATCGCCCCGGCGGTCTGCCTACGACTGAAGAAATCGCTCAAGAACGTATTCTCCGTTTGCGTAGCTGGGTAGATGAAGGTAATCTCCCTGATTTTATTCCCACGGAAACTGCGCAGCGGATGTTGTCCCATCTGGAAAATGGTGGAACACCACTGGGAAGATTTTTTCGCCGCTTAGGCCAATAGTTCCCGTGAATTCCGCGAGCGTGGTCAATTCTTTTGGTACTGCAGTACTTTTTCCTTGACGACGGTGACACCTAAACCTGGCGCTTCCGGTACGGCCATGTAGCCTCGATCTATTGGAATCATCTCAGTGGTAATATCATCTGACAAGCCATAGTAGGTACAGTCGTTTGCCATGCTGTAGGCTGGACATGCTGCGGCAATGTGAAGCATGGCAGCAGTTTTAAGTCCAAGGTCATGGCCGCAGTGCATAATTGTCGGCAGGCTAGCGGCTTCGGCAATATGTCCGATCTTCACGCAGGGCAAAATACCTCCAGCGATATGTGTGTCTGGCAGGATATATTCTGCAGCATCAGCTGCCAAAATTGCCAACACGCTATCGGGTTCTTCGACACTCTCGTTTAACGCGATGGGAGTTGTGGTTTGTTTTCGCAGCCAAGTCGCATCGGATAGGGGGTCGGCCATAATTGGCTGTTCGAAGTATTCGAGGTTGTAGGGTTCAAGCGCGCGACCCAGTTCTGCAGCTTCTGTATTTGAATACGCTCGGTTTGGATCGATTCTCAATTTGAGTTGGTCACCGACGGCATCGCGTACGCCACGCACCATATCGAGATCTTCTTGGGCATCGCTGCCCGCTTTGGTCTTAAGCGCCGTAAAGCCCTGTTCCACATACCACCGAGCCATCTCCCCTGCTCTCTCATAGCTTTGGATGCCCATGCATGCTGCTAAAGCAATCCGCTCGCGTACCTTGCCCCCGAGCATTTTGTAAAGCGGTAGATTATTGTCCTTACCTACGATATCCCACATCGCCATTTCCAAGCCACATCGCAACCGCGTTTCAAATGGATTTTCGACGTGGAACTGTTCGATGTTGTAGGGATCCCAGCCATCGATGAATTCCCTCGCTTGGATATTTTGGGTTTCGATACTAATACCATCGAGAAAGTTTTGATTGTGTTCGCCCCAACCAACGACACCGGTATCGGTGGTTAGTTCAACGATCGCTTTTGTAGTGGTATCGGTCGTGCGAATATGCGAACGATAAGGAGCGAGTGGTGACGTCTGTTTGATCTCGACGAGGTAAATTTGACATTGCGTAATGTGCATGGGCGTTAACTCATTGCCTGATTAATGTTAACAACAATAGTTTGCTACTTGTTGTACTAGAATATCTCCCCTCTAACGTTTAATCCACCCAAAAGAGTAAATAACAACGCTAGGTATCGAATTCTCAGTTAGCCCAGAAAATCGGTGGACATCCAAAAAACGCGTAGATCTAAAAAAAATAATAATTCCGCGACTTCGTCAAAAAAAGTAAATCCGGTATAACTTTGACGCCGAAAACGAGTTAACGTTCCGCAACGAGCTGGAAACAGCTATAATAAATACATGCCAGCGTTCAAGTTCCCACCTATATTGGCAGCCACAATTTGCTGTCTCCTTCCTTTGATTCCAACTGCGATATCCGCTCAGGAATCAGCGACGCAGGTGCGCAATATCATTGACGCTGAAATCCTCGCGACTCAAGATTTGGCAGTTGGAGATCCAGTTGGGATTAGCGATGACTACACTTTTGCCCGTCGCATTAGCATGGATTTAACAGGTCGACCGTTGACAGTCACGGCGCTGCAAGCATTTATTGATGACGTTAATCCAGATAAGCGTGAACGTTTAATTGACAGCCTACTAGCAAGTCCGCAATACGCGCGCCACATGCAGTACAAATTTGACGTCTTGCTAATGCAACGGTTGCCGAAGAAGTACATAGCCCCCAGCGAATTTTCGGAGTTTCTGCGACAATCTTTTGGTAACAATAAGCCGTACGATCAGTTGGTGTTGGAAATTTTAACGGCTGACGGTGCCGATAAGTCCAACCGCGCCGCCAGTCGATTCCTGCTTGATCGTGAACTTAAACGCGAAGAAACAGTTCGAGTGATTGGACAAGTGTTTCTTGGTCGCGACTTGCAATGTGCTCAATGTCACAACCACCCGCAGATTGATGATTACTTTCAACAGCATTACTACGGATTGGCCGCATTCTTAAAACGGAGTTATTTGTTCACCGACCCTAAGAGCAAAGTAGTCTCGATTGGTGACAAGATTGAAGGCGACGTGACATTTACATCAGTCTTTACCGGTGAAGAGGGTAAGACGCAACCACGGATGTTGGCGCTAACGGAGTTGCCCGACCCACCTGCTGAAAAAGAGCCCTACAAAACGAAACCTGATAAGACGAATCGGGGTGTGCCGAAATACAATCGGCGTCTGCAACTTGGGCCAAATATGATTAGCGACGAAAATGCTGCCTTTCGTTTGAATATTACAAATCGCATTTGGGCTCAAATGATGGGACAAGGATTCGTTGAGCCACTTGATTTGTTTCACGAAGCCAATGTCGCTTCGCACCCTGCATTGCTGCAAGTATTGGCTGATGCACTGAGAGACCACAAATACGACCTGAAGTACCTGTTCAAAGAAATCGCCATGTCTCAATCCTATCAGCGATCCAGTTATTGGAATGGCGACACGATTCCGTCGCCGAATAAATATTACAATGCTGCCATCAAGCCATTGAGCGCGGAGCAATTTGCTTGGACATTATTGCAATCGCTAGGTGAAGTGCAGAAACAGACAAAGGCTGCAAAGGCGGCACTGTTGAGTAAAAACAAAGAATTCGATGCCGCGACTGTCGCTGGGCAAATGTTGGTTGAAACTAAGGTCACCGCGGCCCTAAAAGGACCACTCGACACGATCGTTGCTGTGTTCGCTTCTCAAAACACCTCGCTGAAATTCACAGCTTCTGCAAACCATGCCTTGTATCTAATTAATGGACCTGAAATCACACAACGCTTGACGCCCGGCGGAGGGTATTTGATCGACGAACTTCTTGCCTTTGACGATGATGCCGCGATGGTTGAATATATGTATTTACACATATATTCGCGTAAACCCGTGCCTGCGGAGCGCGAGCAAGCTGAAAAATTTGTGGCGGATGCCGGTGACGCTAAACAGTTAGCTGTTCAGGAGCTAATGCGAACGCTGTTGTGCAGTGCCGAATACCGGTTTGTAAGGTGAGTACTGGAATAGTTTCTTTTTTGATTATGGAGTGTTTGTGCTGATGAGCAAGCAACGCAATAACGGTTGTAATATTATTGACCACGATTTATCACGGCGTGGGTTCATGGGTGGTGGGTTAATGGCGGGCGCGATGGCTGGATTTGGTAGTCTGCTTTCGCCAGTGATGGCGGCAAAAATGAAAGGGCAGCAAAAGCAGATTTTGCAGGTTTATTTGCAGGGTGGAGTTAGTCAATTTGAATCATGGGATCCTAAGCCCGGGACAATTTATGGCGGACCATTCCGGGCCATTGCTACTTCGGTGCCCGGTACGCAAATCTGTGAACTCATGCCGCATACGGCCAAGAAGATGCATTTGTTGTCGGTTGTGCGAAGTATTAACTTGCGTACTAACGACCATAATCAAGGGATGCTATTTATGGAAAAAGGGAGACCGGCTGGCACCTACCCATATGTTGGTTCAGTCGCCTCTAAATATTTGAGCCAACCCGATAACCCGCTTCCAGGCTTCGTGCACATCACAACGCGGGGCTTGTCAGGTGAAACAGCGGGATTCCTTGACGCACAACATGCGCAGATGCGACTCG
>JABHUV010000249.1 GCA_018658605.1 Planctomycetaceae bacterium
AACACGTCGTGATAACCTCGGTGACTCGTGATGATTTACCAGACGGCGGCGCTGAGCATTATTACCAATGCGTGACTGCGGTGCGTGAACGAACGGGTGCTCGCGTAGAAGTGTTGACGCCTGATTTTGTAGATAACTATCTGGCACTGGACCGAGTGATTGCAGCAGCTCCTGAAGTATTTAATCACAATACAGAGACAGTCCCTCGCTTGTACCGCAAGGTCCGCGGTCCCAAATCGGACTATCGCTGGACGTTGGCTTTATTGAAGCGAGTGAAAGATAAAAACCCTGCGCTACAGACCAAGAGTGGGTTAATGTTGGGACTAGGGGAAACCCATGAAGAGTTGTTTAACGTGTTGGCAGACTTGCGTGATGCGGGTGTTGATTTCTTGACACTCGGCCAGTATCTGCAGCCAGGCAAAAATTATCTAAGTGTAACTCGCTATCTGCCTCCCGCAGAGTTTGAGTTCTTGGGACGAGCAGCGAAAACAATGGGTTTTAGCCAAGTCGCTAGCGGGCCCTTTGTCCGTAGTAGCTATCATGCTCGTGATATGGCCGAATGTAACTCGGCATAAATACGATCATTCCGCAAAATTTCGGGGATTCGTAGTAATCTCACATTGAACTTTGTAGCGACGGTATTCGTATCGATGTGCTACAGTTAATAAATACCTTATTGTTTTTAATTTACGTCGAATTCGCCGATGCTTTCTATAGCCAACCTTAAAAAGACGTTCACCCAACCTGGTGGTACAACTCTACCAATTTTGGATATACCCAAATTTGAAGTTGCTGCTGGCGAACAAGTTGTGTTGATCGGCCGCAGTGGTGGTGGCAAAACAACACTGTTACATAATATTGCCGGCATCACCAAAATCGATTCGGGGAGCATCCTCTTCGATGGCCTGCCATTGCAAACGCTTTCACAGGAAATGCGAGATCGTTTCCGAGCGACGAATATGGGTTATGTCTTTCAGACATTTAATTTACTACCAGCTTTTACCGCACTTGAAAATATAATGCTTGGCATGGCCTTTGCTAAAGGTAAAACAGACCGGGAGTTTGCCCAAACGTTACTTGACCGAGTCGGACTAAAAGATCGCAGTGGACATCGCCCAGCGATGATGAGTGTTGGTGAACAGCAACGAGTGGCTGTCGCTCGAGCGTTAGCAAATCGCCCACGGCTACTTCTCGCAGATGAACCGACGGCAAATATTGATCCAGCGAACCAGCAAAGCATTGTTGATTTGATCAAAGAGTCTTGTGAGGAATTTAATATCGCGTTGATTCTTGTGACTCATACGATGGAGGTTGCAAGCCAATTTTCGCGAATCGATCGTCTAGAAGACATCAATCAATTGGCGCCGCGAGTCGAGGAGGTAATCTCATGAATTTGTTTACGATTGCTTCACGCAGTATTCGCCAGCGATTACTCTCTTCATCCTTAACGATGCTATCCATGGCGATGGGTGTTACGTTAGTTGTTGCTGTGTTGGCAATTTTTGGTGTTGTGCAGAAGTCATTCGATGCAAATGCAACGCTCGGCTATAACGTTGTTGTAGGTGCCAAAGGTGGAAAGTTGCAACTCACCTTGAACTCAGTGTTTTACTTGAGTCAACCGATAGAAAATGTGCCTTATGAATATTATCTAGAATTTAAAACGCAAGAATTTCGTTTTAAAGAATATCAAGGGTCGTACTCCTTTAAGGCAATTGGACAACAACATGCGACTCGGCAGACATTGGCTGTTAGCACGTTGGGTTCCTCTGGGCCATTAGGGGGGCTATTGGGTTTAGTCGCTGATACGACGCTGCAAAATGAGATGGACACGATGTTCCCGTGGAATCGTCCAGGCAAATATAAAGCGTATACAAATTTTGTCATACCACTTTGTTTGGGTGATTACTTTGGTCCCTATCGAGTGGTTGGCACGACGCCGGATATGTTTAATTTGTTGCGGCATGGTAGCACCGCTGAAGACCCATATGCGATGCAGGGGGATGGTCGTAATATTGAGAACTTCAGCGAGCAGCATGGGTATTTTGAAGCGGTGGTGGGATCTGTGGTGGCCCGAGATCGCAACGTGAAACTGGGTGACAAAATTAACCCCTCGCATGGATCTGAAGAAGGTGATTCACACGCGACTGAGTTTACGGTGGTGGGAATTCTCGAGCCAACAGGCACTCCTAATGATCGAGCGGTCTTTATCAATATGGAAGGCTTTTATCGTATGTCCGATCATGCGAAGCCATTAGAAAACGAAGATCGATATGGTGCTGACCAACAAGGGCACAAAATTACTGACTCAGATTATCGGTTGCCTGTTGAGAAGCGTGAGGTGACTGCCATGTTGGTTAATATGGATCCAATTTTTTCAGTGGGTGTCGAGAATGCGATAAATGAAGGTCCAGTGGCACAAGCTGTCTATCCAGTGCTGGAAATACGACGATTGCTCGATGTGTTTGTGACGCCCGTGAAAGTATTGCTGCTGGTGCTGACGGTGATGATTTGTGTTGTTTCCGGACTCAGTATCTTGATCAGCATCTATAACTCGATGAATGAACGCCGCGGAGAAATTGCGGTATTGCGAGCACTCGGTGCGCGACGTTTAACGGTTTATGGAATTGTCTCTCTGGAGTCGCTAATTCTTTCAGTAGCCGGAGGTTTGTTTGGGTTTTTGATTGGACATGCGTTGATAGCGATGAGCAGCCCCTTTGTTGAAGCACGTACAGGTGTCCGGTTGGGGTTCTTTGATTTTGCACCACCCTTGCCGATTGCGATTCCATATTTGAATCAGCTCTCACCGGAGATACTTTTAATTCCCGGTCTCGTTATTTTGGCAGTCGTTGTGGGTTTTATTCCGGCATATAGTGCTTATCGTACCGATGTTGCCAAGTCGCTGGGAAAATAATTCCGCGTACGTATACGCTTTTTATCCCCTATCTACCCTACTTATACTAGTTTTCTACAGCTAGTCAGAGTTTTAGTCATTGAATCAAATGACTTTAGTGATGTACGATATTGAATGACGATACAATAATGAGTGCTGCTTTCTAATTGCAGTGGTCATAACAACGATTGCAACTTCGTTTTTGGGGTGATGTGATGAGACGGTTAACGAGTTATTTTCTCGGCATAGCATTAGTGTTTGCTGGCAACATGTTGGCAACGGCTTGTCCATTTTGCGCTGCAACAACTCAAACCTTTACCGAAGAGATGTCGGCTATGGATTCGGTTGTCTTTGCCGAACTAGTAAAGCTACCTCCACCAATTAAACCGGGGACTCGATTAGAAGAAGGCCAAGAGATTCCGCGTGCATCGTTCAAGATTGTCAAATCAGTCAAAGGTTCCGATCTCGTTAAAATCGGTCAGATGATCGAAGCGATCTATTTTGGAGAAGCAAAAATTGGTTCAGTGTTTTTGGTGATGGGTGTCGATCCTCCCAATGTCGCTTGGTCCACTCCACTACAAGTATCTGCGATCACACAAGCATACATCGAAGAACTCCCGAATTTGCCGACCGATGCGGTCAAGCGTCTTGTATATTTCCAAAAGTACTTGGAGCACAAAGAAGAAGCTTTGGCACGAGATGCTTATGATGAATTTGCTAAGACACCTTACGAAGTTATTCGAGCGCTTAAGTCGAACATGAATCACGATCAATTGGTGACTTGGGTATCCGACGAAAATATACCGGCGAGCCGGCGTCGATTGTATTTAACACTTTTGGGTATTTGTGGTACGCAAGATGATTTACCGATGCTTGAGACATTGTTGAAGTCTGGAGAGCGACGCAAGAAAGCGGGACTTGACGCTTTGATTGGTTGCTATCTGACGCTGCGAGGTGCAGAGGGCATGCCGCTGATTGAAAATTTATTTATCAAGAACAAAAAATCCGAGTATGCCGATACTTACGCAGCGATCATGGCATTGCGTTTTCATGGTACTGAGTCTGACGTGATTCCACGTAAGCGAATCCTCGAAGCAATGCGATATATGTTGGAGCGCCCACAGTTGGCGGATTTGGTGATTCCTGATCTGGCTCGCTGGGAAGACTGGAGCCAAGTTGATCGCTTGGTCAAGTTATTTAAGGATGCTGATGAGCAGACGAGCTGGGTTCGGGTACCAGTTGTGAATTACTTACGACAATGCCCGTTACCGGCCGCAAAAGAGCAAATCAAAAAATTAGAGAAAATCGACCCTGCGGCGATTAAACGTGCAAACACGTTTTTTCCAATTGGACCTTCAGGTGGGAATCGTGGTGGCGAGACGGTACCAAAAAGTTCGAGTTTGCAACGCACTAACGAGGTGTTTGTGTCAACTCAGATTCTGATTAACGATGAACAGTTTGATGATGAGGAATCAAATTCAAGTTCGATTGATACAGTACAAGACACAGCTATTCCGACAAATCGCCGGGGGTCACCACTGCCACCTCGCCTGGAGGCATCCACAGGCAAAATTTCTCAGGTCGCAGCGGCGACTACAGATTCGAACCTTTGGTACGCTTTGGGCGTACCATTTCTAGCGGGTTTAGGATTGTTGTTTATCCAATATCGCATCATGACGGGGACTAACGATTAGTCGCGAGGTGTGTGGACAAGGGCAATTGTAGCGGTTGCGCGGGTAGAAATCCGGTGCGGCGATACCATTCAGAAAACGGTTTGGTCGCACGTTTGAAGCAGCTCTAATAATTGATAGAACGCCGCGCAGCGGTTGACCTTTTATTTTTATTTTTTAAAGAGAAACAACATGGCTGAAGATAGTCTGTTTAATGATAGTCCGGAAGATCAAGACCCTGATGAACAGGTTTTCCAGTCACCAGGAGTACATCAAGATCTGGTTCAATATCGCTCGGTAAGTAAATCGGCTGTTGTCGCGATTGTTGTGAGTATTTTGAGCTTCTTGGCAGTCTTCGATTTTAGGTTTGGGTGGTTTTTGCCTGCCACGGGTATCGTACTTGGCTTGTTCGCATTACGAGTAACCACTCGATTTGAACAGCACATTTCAGGTAAGCGTCTAGCGCTCGCGGGCTTTGCTTTGAATACCACGATTCTCGTGGTGAGTGGTACGTTGTTTACGATTGAATATCTAACCGAAGTACCTGATGGGTATCAACGGATCAGTTTTTATACGTTAGATGCGGAAGGTGTCAGCACGGAGAATCCGGTTTCGCAAGAAATATATGCACTTAAGGATAACAAAGTATTTATCAAGGGTTATATTCACCCAGGCGTAAACGGACTGGGCCGGATTCAACGGTTTGTATTGGTTGGTGACTTAAAAACGTGTTGTTTTGGAGGTCAGCCCAAACCGTGGGACATGGTAGAAGTGGCATTAAAAAAAGAGCATCAGTTAAGTTACGACATGAAAGTGCACAAGCTTTGGGGTAAAATGGATATTGGCGGTGGCGGTCACATAGCGGTAGGCAGTACAAAAGAGGTAGCTGGCGACCGTCCACTGCAAGGTGGTTACTATGCAATTGACGCGGATGGAGTGAAGTAGCGAAATAGTATTAAAGAGCAGGAGTTAGGTAAATGAAGGCAAGACGCATTTTACTGATGGCATGTTGCCTTACGGTTCTTTCAGCAAATGCTGTGCTTGGGCAGACGGTCGATAAGAAACGCTTGAAGGACATTTCCTTTGACGACGTTAAGTTCGATATTGTGAAGGGCGCACCTTTCAAACGGTCGATGTTGACGAAGGAAATTGAGGCCATGGACGGTCAATTGATTCGTGTGCGGGGGTATATGTTACCCAGTTTCCAACAATCGGGAATCAAGAAGTTCGTTCTAGTGCGTGACAATATGGAATGCTGTTTTGGACCTGGGGCAGCAATATTCGATTGTATTATTGTCGAGATGCAAGGTTCCTCATCAGCATCTTTTTCAGTGCGTCCACTAGCAGTGGAAGGCATTTTTACAATCTCGGAATTCAAAGGGCCTGATGGCAAACATCTTGCGGTCTATGCTATCAAAGGCCGTAGCGTGAAATAGGGATAGGCTCGTGTGGTCTCCCGCTGTGACACAATCTAAAAGAGAAATGTTATGACTACTAAGACATGGGTAATTACGGACATTGAGAGCGAGGATTATCTCGAATCGCTTGTTGTTACTTCTGACGATTTGTCGGACACGCCAGCGGATTTTTCAATTAACAAAAAGACACTGCGAGGTGGGTTAAGCGATGGTGTTGAAGTATTACAAGTCAATAACGGGAAATTGCAATTTGATCTATTGTTGACTAGAGGGATGAGTCTAGCATCAGCGAGGATCGGCGGCGTGAAGTTTGGTTGGCAATCACCGGTTCGTGGACCCGTGCATCCGAAGTTTGTGAACCTGCACGAACCCAGTGGTTTAGGTTGGCTCGATGGCTTCGACGAAATGATGGTTCGCTGTGGTCTAGAAAGCAATGGTGCACCAGAGTTTGATTCCGAAACCAATAATCTAAAATATTGCGTGCATGGGCGCATTGGTAATAAACCGGCGGATCAAGTTGTCGTGACGGTTGATACTCAAGCGGAAACAATTTCGATCAAAGGAGTTGTCGTTGAAGTTCGTTTTCATTTATTCAAAGTCGCACTGGAAACTACGATCGTAACGCGGTTTAACGACGACGCTCTACAGATTCACGACACGATTAGAAATCTATCGGCTAGTCCGACTGCAGCCCAAGTACTTTATCACTGTAATTATGGTGAACCGCTGCTTGGTGAAGGGGCGCAAGTCATCGTGCCCATCAAAGAATTGGTTCCTCGTAATGACCATGCAGCTGCTGGCATGCCAAATTGGTCGCGTTATGATGCCCCAAAAACAGGTTTTGAAGAGCAAGTGTATTTTTTGACTCTGCACGGTGATGTCGCGGGCGACACGGAAGTGTTACTCAAAAATGCTCAGAGCACTCAAGGTGTTAACCTAGCGTATAACGTCAATGAGCTTCCGTGTTTTTCTATGTGGAAAAACACGACATCGCTTGAAGATGGTTATGTGACCGGTATTGAACCAGGAACGAACTATCCTAATCCGCGTTCGTTTGAAGCAACTCATGGTCGAGAAATATCATTACCGGGAAATTCTTCTTCACCGCTTAATTTAACGATGCGGTTTCTAGTAGATGCTATGCAAATCGACGCTACCGAAAAACGGATCGCTGTGCTCCAAGGAACCCAACAGCCCATTATTCATACTTCACCGCAAGCTGATTGGTGTGCGCCATAGGGGTTGTTTATCGAGTACGGCAAATCTTTTTTCTCTTTACCTCAGGCCCCGGCTCTCGCTTGGGGGGACGACGATTTACTTTCACTATAGTAGAATAAACGGCTGAAAAAGTGATGTAGCAATCGAGATATATTAGCAGTGCAAGCCATTAGAAAGAGCTTTGTTTTATGTCGGTAGAAGAAAATTTGGTTTTGGATAATGTTTCAGGGATTCTAGATAGTGCATTAGATGCCGGTGAAGGCTTGCTGCGATTGACTCCGACTTGGGTGCCTCGTAGCTTCCTTCATCCAGGGCGACGATTGCGCCTGCATACGGATGATTTATACGCATATGGTGCGGATCGTGGTGGTATCGATGAACGCTGGTTTGGTTCGACTACCGAAGCGGCTAATGAAGGACGCGTCTGGCACGAAGGTCTTAGTTTCTGCTCGTTTGAAGGTAAAACATTTCTATTAAGAGACGCGGTTAGCGAAGCTGGCAGTCGAGTTATTGGTGCTGCAATCTACGACAATTATGATCGCTGGCCCATTTACTCCAAGTTCTTTGACAACATGGGGCCCATTCCTCACCATATGCATCAACGATTTGAAGATGCCGAGTTAGTTGGCCAAGAGGGCAAGCCGGAGAGTTATTACTTTGCTCCGCAATATAACAACGTTGACAATAATTTTAGCTATACTTTTATGGGCCTCGAACCCGGTACGACCAAGGCTCAAGTTCGTAAGTGCTTGGAAGATTGGAACAAAGGTGACAATGGCATCCTGGATTTGTCCAAGGCTTATCGTTTGAAACGTGGTACTGGCTGGCTTATTCCACCAGGTGTTTTACACGCTCCAGGTTCTCTGTGTACTTACGAGCCACAGTGGGGAAGCGATGTCTTTGGTATGTTCCAATCGATTGTGGAAGGTCGATATGTTCCTTGGTCACTACTTGTGAAAGATATGCCGGAAGAAAAGCATCAGGATTTAGATTTCATCATGGGGCAACTCGATTGGGAAAAAAATATTGATCCTAACTTTAAGGACAATAATTACCTTGAACCGATCGTTGATCCTGAGAAAAGTGGTGTTGGCTATACAGATCGCTGGATTGTGTATGGAACGGTTGATAGTAAACAACTCTTCAGTGCCAAAGAACTTACCATCGCTCCGGGGGCAAAGTGTACACTGCAGGATCCTGGTGCTAGTAGCTGGATTACTACTCAAGGTAAAGGTCGCATTGGATCACTGGCATTGCAAACTCCCGCTTTGATTCGTTTTGGTGAGCATACTGAAGACGAAGTCTTTATTACTCACGAAGCAGCGATACGCGGTGTGGAAATTGAAAACACCGGTGCCGAAGACCTAGTAGGCTTGCGTTACTTTGGGCCTGATGTGCACGCGAATCTTCCAGTTATGGGCGCCTACAAGAATAGCTAACTATCAAACGGTGATACGAAACAATTGCATTTTACGACAGGAGATAGATGAATGACTTCCTTAAAACTGCACAACGCAATGTGGCCTGGCTTAGTTGGTAAAGGTGATGAAGAAGGTCAAGAACCGCCAATCAGTTTAGACCAGATGTTACAGTGGACGGCAGCTGCCGAAGTGGATGGTCAGAAGTTCAACGGCGTAGACTATTTTTTGTTTCATCCGCATACCGATCCGGATGCTAGTGAAGACGATATTCGCCGCATCGCTGACCAGATTGCCAGCTATGACTTAGCCGTCGGATCTTTGGTTGCTCCGATTTGGCCAGGCACCGTTGGTGATTCCGCAATGGGGAGTGACGAACAACAGGAAAAGTTTCTCAGTGCTATTACTAAGGCATGTCGTATTGCGAAGATTTTCAACGAACATGGCATCCGTCAATATGGTGTTATTCGTATCGATTCAGCCGAGTTTGGTATCGACAAATGGCGTGAAGATTCCGCAGCTGGCACAGCTCGGATTATTGAAACGTTTACCAAGGCTGCTAATATCGCTGCGGATAACGGTGAACGACTGGCCGCCGAAGGAGAAATTTGCTGGGCTGGGATGCACAGCTGGAAAGATATGCTTGATTTGCTTGAAGGCGTCGGCATGCCCGAAACATTAGGGTTCCAAGCGGACCAAGCACATACTTATTTGTATCTCATGGGTTATAACGCTCCTGAACACGCGTTACTGCAAGAAGGCTATAGTGAAGAAGAATTCTACGCTGCTTATGAAACGTTGACCGATAAATTACGGCCTTGGACAATTGACTTTCATGTTGCCCAAAACGATGGCACAGTACATGGTGCCGGGACGCATGACAAAACAGGGAAGCACTGTCAAGCCGACGATCCTAATGGAAAATTAGATATTACTAAAACCGCAGGGTATTGGCTTGAAGGTGCCCAAGAGCGTGGGATACAACATATCTGTTGGGATGGTTGTATGTTCCCTAACTCGGTGCTGGAATCACCGAATACGTGGAATGCGATTCTCAAAGCCATGGTCGATGTGCGGACGGCACACAGTTAGATCGCAGAAGTATAGACCCGCCGATTATATTTTAGATAATAAAGTACTAACGACAGTTAATGAAAAGAAAGTGAAGTACCATGACAAAGAAACCCCTAAACATTGGTATGATCGGTTACGGATTTATGGGCCGTACCCATTCCAACGCTTACTGCAAAGTTGGCCACTTTTTTGATTTGGAATATCAACCCGTCCTAAAAGCAGCTTGTGCACGTAACGAAGAGAACATCCAAAAGTTTGCGGACAACTGGGGATACGAATCTATTGAAACGGATTGGCGAGCATTGGTTGCTCGAGACGATATTGATGCAGTTGATATTTGTGTGCCTAACAATCTACACAAGGAAATTGCAATTGCTTGTGCTGAAGCTGGAAAGATGATTCTCTGTGAAAAACCACTGGCAATGGACACTGCCGAAGGCGAAGAAATGTGTGACGCTGTGGAAAAAGCTGGCGTTGCCAATATTGTGTGGTACAACTATCGCCGAGTGCCAGCTGTCACATTAGCAAAACAACTGATCGATGAAGGACGGCTGGGGCGTATTTTCCATT
>JABHUV010000213.1 GCA_018658605.1 Planctomycetaceae bacterium
ATATACATTATGCATTGCAGTGCTGATCTTCCCGACCAGAGCGTGTCATATGAGTGTCGCATGCAGGCACATCAATAACTATCTAATGATGATAGTAATCGCTGTAACTTGACTAACCCGAACAGTTGGCATTAACCGTCGGATTTATCCTCTGTAGGAGGTTGATCGTCGGGTTGCGACTGCTGGTGTTCGAGTTGTTGTTCCAACACTGTTTCTATAGTTCGGAATTCTTTGTCCGAAATGTCACCCTGGGAATGAATTTCTTGGAAATTGTCGAGGTGTTCCTCAGGGCCTGGTATGTCTTGATCGATGCGATCCCGATAATTGGTCACTACGTAGTAGGCAATGGTAGTTAGGATTGCCAGAACCGTTATACCTAGTACAGCCCGCGCGGCTGGAGTCTCGAGCATTTCCATCATTAAACCTGTTTCAATCGTGAAAGCGAATAATCCGCATATGTTGTATTATCGTCGTGTTGCGGCAAATTTCAAGCGCCGGAGTAGATTATGAATTAACACAAATGTCAGTATCTTTTACGGCCCTCTCGGCACTCGGTCACGCCATGTCCAATAGCACTTGGATGCCTCGATCGAGTGTTTCGTCGCTGGCGGCATAGGAAATGCGAAAATGGCTGTCCTGGTTACTGAAAATGTTACCGGGTATGAGCAATAGTTTATTCTCGATCGCCCGGATCGTAAAATCAGTCGCAGTGCCGCTAGGAACTTTTGGAAACACGTAAAATGCACCGCCAGGATTTTCGAGTTCATACTTGTCACTTAATGCGGTGACAATTCGATCGCGTTTGCCACGGTAGTTGTCAACATGCTCACCTATGCCAGTATCGATTGCCGCCAATCCAGCCCACTGCACAGGTTGCGGTGCACATACAAAACTATATTGCTGTATCTTGGTCATCGCATCAATGACTTCTTGCGGGCCATGTGCGACTCCTAATCGCCACCCCGTCATCGCGTGACTTTTTGAGAAACCGTCGATAACAATTGTTGCCGGATTGAATTCTGCCGGACTAACGAAATTGTCGTCGTAAGTGAATTCACGGTATATTTCATCCGATATCAAAGCGATATTGTGTTTCTCACAGATACGACTCAGCCCAACCACTTCGTCTTGGGTGGCAACATATCCAGTTGGATTGGACGGACTGTTTAGTAACATAAGTTTAGTCCGCGGAGTGACCGCTGCTGCAACTCGCTCCAGATCGATGCGAAAGTGAGGATAGGTATCGATAAGGATCGGAACTCCGCCGACGAGCTGTACGAGTGGTTCGTACATCACGAAAAATGGATCAAACATAATGACTTCGTCACCGGGATTCACCAGTGCTTGCATCGCCAAGACAAGTCCACCGCTAGTACCGCTACTGACGAAAGCTTTACGGTCGTCGTGTTGATATCTGGCATCAATCGTTGCTTGAAGTTTTTCCCGCAACGCTGGGAGTCCTTGGGTTGGTGTATAACCATTATGTCCTGAATTGATAGCATCGATGCAAGCTTGCTTGACTGCCGCCGGAACTTCAAAATCTGGTTGACCGATGGACAGATTGATCGGGTCTTTGAGTGAGCGAGCTAGATCGAAAACTTTGCGAATGCCGCTGCTGTCGATTGAGAGGCTACGTTGGGAGATCCAAGATGTCATAAGTGTTCGTTATGTATGAGTATTGGTTATTTATTGGTCGTGATGATTAACCGGGGTTGTTTCCAGTCCATGTGTCGAACGCTGTCGGTGGCATGTTTGAATCCGTCATCGTCAACATCATGCAGAAACAAAGGCGTTTGGTCAGCAACGACGAGTGCAATTTGTGGAATATCACAGATGCGACTGACATTGAAAAAATAAGGACCGTTTCTGTGTGAACTTGGTAGATGTGTGAGGTGTAATTCAGCAATGCCGTTTTGAAACAAAGCGGCATAAAGTGACACGCCGGCCATCCGCCCTGTTGCCTGCAATGTTGTTTTGGTTTCGTTGTTATGTCCAGTAACCGTTGTGACGGCTTGAATGGCTCGCCGCACATCCCAAACTTGCATTGATTCTAGCGATTCGCCTAATAAATAGAAACGCCGTTGATGTTGCACTTGCTTCTTTTCCGTTTGGTCCCAAATTGTCGGGCCGATTCCCCGCGGAGCAACGTAAGCCATCATTACTGAATTGTTTAGTAACCGTTGTCGTAGTTTTTCAAAGTGATCTTGCGAGGATGCATCCTGCGCTACGAAATGCTCACCACTTAAAGCGTCACGGTCCCCAAAAGCATCTCGATACAACGAGAGGAAATTGTTCCAGCTATCTTGGTCTAATACCGTCAGTTCGCAGACATTAGCTTGGGCCATTTTCTTGTCATGTACAACATAGAGATTCAATGGGATCGCCGCTTGGCTTTGAAAAACATAGACGGACATCACCAAACCCTCAGCATAAGAATCCGAGACTCGCTGAGGTTGCAAGGTAACTGGGTTCTGAGGCCACGCAGCAAAGCTCTTCTCAAGTAACGATTGCTTAAGCGACTTGGATATTTGCGTTAACTCATTTTGCGAGGTGACGACTGCGGAAGCAGCTGCCGTAGGTACGAAAGATTCTGAAATTTCCGTATTCACTTGGTCGGTTGGAAGTTTGTCAAAGACTTTGAGATCCGTTGGTTCAAACAACTTGTCGGCTTGATTTCGTAGTAAATCGGTTTTTCCATCTTTAAGGTAATAATTGAACCAACGAAACGCATGTACTCGCAGTTCCTGCGTGTCTTTATGAGGCCCAGATGTGATGTGCAACGAAAATTTGTCACTTGCGTCAAGAAGATCGTAGACTTGCGATACTTTCTTGAATGTCCGATAGACCCCATCAAGTGGAAAGATGCGATCGTTATCGGTGTTACTGAGCAACAGTGGACGCGGGGCTACGAGTGCCGCAACCAGCGGGTAGTCCCATTGATAGGTGTTCACCATAAACATGCAGTCACAATGGCCTTCGACGGTACCATCAATTACGTGATTACGCAGGTCAGTTGTGCCTGCGACCGGAACCGCTACTTTAATCCGTTCGTCGAGTGCGGCAATCCACCAGCTGTATGCTCCACCGCCGCTACGACCCGTGACGCCTAAACGGTCGCCGTCGACTTCCGGTCTCGCTTGTAAATAATCTAACGCGCGGATGCAATTCCAGGCCTCTACTCCAGCAGGCGTATAACCTCGGTTTAGCCACCACCATTTATCGTAGCGATAGGTGCCGTGGTGTATTCCTTCGATTTCTCCGAGTTGCAACGTATCAATGGTTAGGCAAACATACCCATTGCGGGCGAACCACGCGCCGTGATGCTGATAATGCGCTTTGGCACCGTAGGCGACTCCGTTAATCTTGACTTGGCCGTGGCCACACACATATAGAATCGCCGGCAATTTGTTGTCGACTTCATGGGGCACATAAAGATTGCCCGTCACATACAGACCAGGTCGTGATTGAAAGTGTATATTCTCTACTCGAAATGATTCGTGTTCGGTTGTGCCGGTGATTACCGCGTTGAGTGGCGTCTTTTCGGGAAAAGGATTGAGTCCCAGCATATCTTTGAGTTGAGTCAGATGGACTTTGCGTTGTGTGAGCCAATCTTCCTTCGTTTTAATACCTGCTAGCCAGCGGTCTTCGATGGCAGAAGTTTGTTGCGCAAAGTATTTGTCAATCATGGTATCGCCACGGGACGTGTCCAGCGTCGACTGTTGGGCGGAGACTTGTGTTACAGCGGTAAAGAACAGCGTCAGGCATAAGAGTGTTCGCATCAAATCAATTCCCAATATCAGATAATGTTTAGACAACTATCCGTATTGTAATCAATTTGGTACCCGCTCGCGGATGAAAGCGACTGCGGAACGGAGGCTTACCGTACACGGCATCGGAATGTGATACTGCCAGATTCACCGACGGCGAGAGGGTCAGTGATTTCCCAGCGGAGAATCAATGATTCCTTAACGGTATCGTTAGCGAAGAATTTACCGGCAACATCGCACGACTGTGTATCTTCTATATAGACTAGGCGGCGACTGAGGTGATCGACGATGGTGACGTTGCTGACAGGTTGATCGCCAACATTTTTGAACGCGATCATGAATTCGAGTTCGTCGCCAGGAATCGCCGTTAGGCTCGACGAAGTCTTCTTGATTTCTAAGCGGCTCTTGCCCTCAGCAATCTCGTAATGATACGTCGATTGCATTTGATTTTGCCCAGTAACTTTGTAGGGCATAAAGTCTTTGACATAGACTTTGACAGTTTCTTCGTCGGTCGCAGTAATGGCCGCTGTGTTTTGCATACTCAAGCGGGCCTCTTGTGAGTTCTGAATACGTACGCGAGTGTTGTGTAGCAATCCGTTTTCGGGTTTTTGCCGCTGGCTGCCTTCTAAGCTGGCAAGGCGATACTCAACATCGCGAGCTTTAGATTCGTCACGATACAGTCCCGTTCTGCGATTGCTAATATTTCGACCGGCTTGTAGGCGTTGTAAAACTTGTTCGCTACCAAGGTTCTCTTGGGCGGCGGCGATTTTCAAAGGATTGTCCACTCCTGAAGCGTGGTCACGATGTAGGTATTGGGAGGCGCCGCCAATATGACGCACAGATGAAAATCGAGGGGCATAGATTGGGATTAGGTTTGTCGGTTGAATAGCGATTTTCCCATCGCCCGTATGGTAATGGACGATTGTGTCTTCTTCGTCCAAATTATGGATGCTGAGGCCGTCCGGAGCTACGTTTACCCGTTGTCGAGAGTCGCCGCCCTGATAGACATATTCGTCTTCGGGCCAAGGTTGGGAAATTTGTGGTGGCGACCAATTTGCGGGGTAGGGCGCTCCAGGGTGGACAATCGAAGTTGGGCCGCCAGTTTCGGCGGATAGTGGGATGCGTGCGATAGGCTCAGTTCGAACGACAACCGCGGCATCTGTGTTGACTGGAGATTGCTGGTAACTGATTTGTTGAATTGGACTGTTTGTACTTGCCACAAGTGTGACGGGCGATTGTGGGACGCCGGAAACTGCATCGGAAATCTGCGTTGATGCTGGGGGTCGCATTTGTTGTTTGGGGATGTTGCAGGCGGTTAAGCAGAGGATCAAGGCAGCGAGTGAAGCAAACCTTAAGTGCTGTCTGTGATATTTTGAGCGCATGATGAAATCAACGGGGGATGGGAAATGATACTGGCCGTGCGGTTGCACGAGTTATTGGGGCGACATTAGTTGACGATGGCGTTTTGAATCCGGCGGACGCTGAAGTATTGGCCGCCGGTAGTAACGGAGTGGCTATGATCTGGATTGGAGGTGAGGAAAACATAAACCGGCCAGTTCGAGCATTTAGCTGAGGGTAACGTGACCCGATCCGTAATATGGCGACAGGCCGCCCGAGTTTGTCAGCAACGTGCAGTGGATCTTCCGTATAGCGAATATCCAATGTGCGTTGACGACCAATAGGTTCGTCCACAGGGAGTGGGTTAGTCGGATCTTCGAGATAAATCACTCGCGTCACGTAAAAACCCTGTACCGCCATTTTGATTTCTCGTAATGACAATTGAATAGGAATGGCGAATTTGGCTTCCAAGCCACGAGGCGGGTAGATGCGATTGATGACTTCGATACTGGGGAATACTTCAACGCCCTCAAGACCAGGGATATTCGTAATTTTCATGCGGTAGACGGCGCCGATTAGCATCCCGGCTTTAGTTGGCGCTAATAGTGACGGTCCAAATTGACCGTTGGCTACAAAGGCGAGTTGAGTGCCCTGAGGTGCTCGTACTTCGATCGGTTGAAAGTAGCCAGGGACTGGACCACCACGAGTCAGTAATCCTTGACCGATTTGGCCGGGTGGATAAAACCCGGAGTCGCGAAAATGCCTATCGTGTAGTGAAGATGGCTCTTGGGCAGCAGTTGGCAAAGCGAAAACTGTGGTGATACAGATTAATGCTATGTACGGCAGTAAACTTAGTTTGATGTTTTGCAGAAGTCGTTTCATGTGTGAGACGGAAATGGGGGGGACTAGAGGTAACGAGTTTGCAATGCGTCTTTAAGGCAGGCAAACCCACTGCTGAATAATCAACAGTGGGCGGCCTATAAACCTGTGCGTTTGGTATTTGCCTACGGAATTAATTGATTCCGTACAGCAGGTGGTTGAACATTCCGTGAGCTTGGTGTGAAGCTGTGTTCACGAATGCGAACTTCACTAACCGGTTTAGGGTAACTGTAACCTGGTACCTGTCGCATATGCACATTGAAGTCAGTGACTGGTGCAGGTATATCGACCTTGGTGTGGTTATGGAGCGTATAACTTTTTAGACCAGCAGGTCCACCAAGAGGTAAATGTGGTGGTCCCGGAATGCCAATGTTAGTAGCAGTCACAGGAGTTCCCCATGGCGCTGTTGTTGCACCTGCGACGTAACCTCCTTGGACCATACTTGGAATTGCCATTTGACCTTGCGGTGCCATTGCCCCGTAGTACGCTGCGGGGGCGGCTGCCATAGGAGCATTCACTGCTTGGACCTTATTACCCATGCGGATGATAGCCATGATGCTACCGCGACGGTCGGCTTCGACAATCGGATCATCGCCAGGATCAAGTCGTGTACTGACCAATGTCTCCACGTTTGCTAAGGCGAGGTCTTGGAATTCTGGATCTGGTAGGTAAATGACTTTGGTAACATAGTTACCAGTGGCAACTTGGTCAAAGTCTTCATTGGTGAATTGTACAGGTACGGCGTTATGGTCGAGATAGGCTGCTGTCCGGGGATTAATCGGAGCGACTTCGATTGTGGGAAACAGTTCCACGGCTTCGTGGCCAGGAATGTTACTCAACTTCATGCGTACCATATTGCCGTTGGTTCCCACGTGGAAATCGAAACGTGCTGGTGCAATGAGTGATTGGCCCGAATAGGAACCGTTACCAGTTGTGTCGAGGTCAATTTGCATGCCATCAGGATTATTAAAAATCGCTTGGATTGACATTCCCGCTGCTGCCGGCCCTTGCGGCATCATCATGGCTACCGGTTGCTGTTGAGGCATCAAGACACCAGGTCCGGGGCCATCAACGCCCGGCCCCATATTGGCAAGTTGCTCAGCTGGCGGTAGATTGTGTTGTTGCATTGTCCCGCAACCAGTTGTCAAAAGTGCGGCAATTGCGATTGCTGCCCAGATTCGTGGGATAGTCATTATTTTGCCCCTCATTGCGGTTTTATAAGCACACAGATTCATTTGATTTGCCAAGTTTCGTTTTAAGTGGTTTGTTTCTTTATTACAAAAAGTCGGTTTGTTGTTTGAACTAGACCCCTTTCCTCGTGTTTCCTACAATGACGCGACCTAAGTTCAAGGGTCGAATCCTTGCTTGGTTTGCGTTATTACTAACGAATAGCGTTAGAGCGCAAAAGAAAACACTGAATCCTATGAGTGATGTAATCGGCTATACCTAACCCGAATCTTTGACAAAACCGTCATAACCTGCATATGAAGTACAAATTACCCATTATTACAGCTCTGATTTCCGTCGGGGTTATCGCTGTGATCAACGGAATTGGCTCATCTTTCCTTCCTGGCTTACCAGAATCCCCTGAATTCACAAATCAGAGTGTTCCGGAGCTGGAGCCGGTGGCTGATACGTCGACTAGGGACAAGCGGCGTAATGTAGGCGATGAAGTGGAAACAACTAATCAAATTAAGCAGTTGGCAGAGGAAGTGCCCGGATCTTCTATAGAGGAAGTAGAGCAGGGGAGTGAAGAGGTATCGGCAGAGAAGTTGTTGCGGAACGCTGTGCAAGCGGTTTCGGCTGAAAGTAACTTGCAGGCATCCGTGCGACATAAAATCAACTTGTTTGACGAGCAATTGGTCGGTACTGGGCATTACAGTCAATTCGGTGAAGGGCCTATCAAACGTTTACGTTTGGAACTCAAGACGCAAGTCGGTAAGACGACCACGAGCATTACTCAGGTTTGCGACGGTCGGCACTTGTGGTTGCGAGAAAATTTCCCAGATTCGGTGCAGTTAAGTCGAATTGACGTTCGCCAAGTGCGTACGCGTTTGGAACAGTTACAGCGAGTCAATCGAACTGAACAAACAGAACAAGCAGAACAAGCCATCATGCCACAGTTGGATTGGGGGGCGAACATAGCGATGGGAGGATTGCCACGAGTGTTAGCAGCGGTGGAAGATAGCTTCAGTTTTTCGGTTGTTCGGCGAGCGATATTTGAAGACGTACCGGTGTGGGTAATCTTAGGCCAGTGGAAGCCGGCAGTTCGCGACAAGATCCAAACGCGATTTCGTGTTCGCCGTGGGAATTTAATGACGCACATGCCCAATGCAGTACGAATTGTTTTAGGCCGCGACGAACAGTTTCAATATTTCCCGCGCGAGATTCAGTACCTGCGAGTGGTGGAAGGGGCGACGGACGAGTTTGTGACGGCCACAGCATTGGTGACTCTGCAGTTTTACGATTACACGCGAAAGGTGGCGATGAATCGATCACAGTTCGAATACCAGAGGGGTGACCAGATTATTGTGGACCGCACGCAAGCATTTCTCGAAAAGTATCTTCCCGAACCGCAACAAGTGGCGCGCGTCGAAGAATAGCACCGAAACTCGAAGCCCTGAAAGTTATAGGGGCACTACCGATATTTTGCATCCGAGTTTAAACTAACAAGGGTTTGACAACTCGCACTCGTTCAAAATAGGAATTCCTCAGTGGCGCGGATTTATTTAGTACTGGGAAGCTTTGCCGTCAGTCTTTTGATTGCTAATTTCGGTGTTGGTGTTTGGGTTGGAGACCTCAATGGGGTGGCTGATCGGGTGCAACTTGGGGCACAGCAATACAAGGTTGCTCGTGGCAACGGAGAGCAGGGGGCAATTGATGAGGCGCGCGAGGCAATGCTGGTAGCATCCGCAGAGTTAACTCCAATCAAGAAACGGCACGGCATCCATTTTCTGTTAGGTGTGTTATCCGCATTGGTATGTGTTTTGGTCAATGGAATTGCGATGACCTATTTTATCGGGTCGAGTAAATGGTGTTCTGAGGTCGTTGATACCTATAGTTTGGATTTGAGTTACGTTCGCAAGAGTCGCACTTTGAAACGGCGAGCCTACCCTTGGTCCATCAGCAGCGTGGCGGCGATTGTGGTCATTGTGGCTTTTGGCGCTGCGTCAGATCCTGCTACTCAAATCCAATCGTCGGCAAGTTGGGTTACTCCCCACATGATTGTTGCCATTGCTGGTACGATGTGGTTAATCGTGTCGTTCTTAAACCAAGCTGGTCTTATTGGTTCTCATTACGAGGTGATCAATGAAATCGTAGCGGCAGTTGAAGTTCGCCGAGCCGAGATTGGTCAAGCGGACGAGTAGCATCGTCTATTCGCTTTCATCCGCTTCGATAAGATCGTGCAGTTGTTGTAGGTAATCGTTGAGTGAATCCTGTAGGTCCGCTGGAATGAGAGGTTCGACGATATCCAGCACGCGGGAAACATACGGTCCCGATTTTGACTTGGCGATGCGATTGTGCATATTCTCGCCGCCAAAAGCAATGGCACACATGGTTAGAATTGCACATAAAAGCACACCATTAACGATGCCCAATAGTGCACCAGTTTGGCGGTCAAACGTCTTCATTTCATATTTGTCGATTTGCTTAGCGCAGAAAGCAAATAGCATCCAAATGCCGAGCGATGTCAGCAAATATAGCGATGCCATGGCGATGAACTTGTTCCACGGCTCATCTACGCCGCTAAGCGCCTCAGCCAGTTCCGGATGAAATTCTCGAGCCACGAAGAAACTAATGACGATCGACGCCACCATCGCAATCTGCCAAGCCATTCCTTTTACGGCTCCGATGATTACGGAGAATCCTAATACGGCGAGCATGATGATGTCGTAAGTTTGCATAGAGGGGGTACTTCCACCACTAAGACGATTGAATTACCAAGATTCCAGCACTAAAGTTACTGGCCCATCATTCACTATTGTTACTTGCATGTCAGCCCCAAAAAGTCCCGAGGCGACTCGGATACCGCGTTTTGCTGCTTCAATCACAAATTGCTCGTATAGAGGCTCAGCCATTTCCGGGGGAGCAGCGTCTACAAAACTAGGCCGGCGTCCTTTATAGCAATTGCCCCAAAGCGTGAATTGACTGACGACTAACATTTCTCCTTTGTTATCAAGCAGTGAGCGATTCATTTTCCCTTGGCCATCACTAAAGATTCTGAGGCCCACGAGTTTATCGACCATCTGTGTTATTTCTTTGTCAGTATCGTCCGGGCCAATTCCGACGAACACCAACATTCCACCTTCGATCTGCCCAATAACGCTACGAGCTGCTGAGACGCTTGCATGACTTACTCTTTGAACAACAACTCGCATAGGAATGCTTCTATTTAGTTAGCTGTTTGGCGGACAGGGGGGAGATTGTTCAGCGCAGCGGTGGCTGCTTGATGGTTGGGATCCAACGCCAGTGCCGCTTGATACCAGCTCGCAGCCGCTTGCACGTCGTACAGTTGTTCAGCGATCTTTCCCAACTCGAAGCGGATGTTGGCATCCGTAGGTACTTGCGCTGCCATCACATTTTTTTCAATATATTGAATTTTAAGCGTTTTGATTTGTTCGTGCTGTGTAAGGACTGCTCCCGCTTCGTCGGCGTTACCGAGTTGGCGATGAACGTTGGACAGTTTAAACAGGATGCGATCATTTCCAGGATGTTTTGCCGCAGCTTGGAGGAGTATTGATAATGCTTGCTCTGGTTGGCCAGATTGCATTGCTAGCGTTCCGTGCATTTCCAACGCATGTTCATGTTGTGCGTCGATACTAAGTGCTTGTTGGATGCATTGCTGTGCTTCATCGAATTCGCCTAAGGCCACGTGACATTCGGCTTGATAGGATCGAGCGTTAGCGACGAGGTAGGATGGCATGTCATTGAGAGGAAGGTCTGTTAAAGAGGTCAGGGCAGCGTCGTAGTTTCGTAGCCGAATTTGGACCTCTGCTAATTCGACGTGGACTTCCGAAGTTTGTTCAAATGTTGTGTCACTATCTGCGCGTTTGAGTGATTCTGTATAGTGCGTAACAGCCAGTTCATTTTTATCAAAATCTTTACTGATCAAACCCATCAACCGATCGGGGCGTGGGTCTTGGGGAGCGAGTTCGGATATTCGTTGACAATGTTTCATGGCGAGTTGCAGCGAACCAAAGTCGTAATATTTAGCGCTGAGTAGTCGATGTGCGTCGACGTTATCAGGAAACTCGACAATCATTTCGTTCAAGGTTCGCATGGCGCCTGTGGCGTCACCAGTAGCAAGGAAGATGCGACTGGCCATGATCATACATTCTTCACGGATGCGTTCATCGCCGGCGATTTCACGGAGGCGTTGCATTGACGCTCGATAGTTTAGGACATTGAGATACAATATTGCCTCGAGGAATTTCGTCTCGACATTGGCATTTGGCATTTCTTTCAATTGGTTCTTTATTTTGCGTACTTCAGTCCATTCCTCTTGTGCGGCGGCAGCGCGGCCTTGGCTGAATAAGGCCAAGGGATCTGGCGGTGCGTCGCAGCCGAGTGTCAATAAAGATGATAGGCAATAGAATATCAACAGGCAGAGCAGAGAACTGTTTGCGAGGGAGTGGTGATTGGGTGATTTGCAATGACTCATGATTGGCGGAATGTAAATAGAGTTAGGGTTGAATAATAGTAAGTTGTTGGTTGACGGCAGGGGAGTGAATGATTTGTGTTTCACCACCGGCCCAGTGGACTTCCAATTTTGTTATTTGTGCATTCGCGGCAATGCCAAAGAATATGCGGGAATCATTGGAGGATGCAAAGCTGGAACCACCTTTGATTTGACGTATTTGTTTGCCGGTGTTTGTTGTGACTGTCACACGTGTTCCGACTGCCGAGCGGTTACATTTGGTACCGATCAATTGCAGCGCGATCCATTGATTATTGTTATCGGTATGATTGATGAGCACACTGCAGTTTTGATTGATATGTGTATAAGCGAGGTCGACATAACCGTCGTTATTAAGGTCGCCGGTTGCGATTCCGCGGCCATTATGTTCCGCGGTGAAGTAGGGTCCAAGGCTATGATTGACTTTGGCGAAGCGGCCATTATTGTTTTCTAGTGCGATGGGTAGTTGAGTGATGGAGCTGTCGATGGGATAGCGTTGTACGTGACCGTTGGCGACAAATAGGTCTTCATCGCCGTCGTTATCAGCGTCGACAAAAGCGGTGCCCCAGCCGACGTAGGAACTGGGGAAGCTGAGCATGCCGGTGGCGCTGCTGACATGTTGAAACAGAGCGTTACCTAGATTTTTATAGAGGGCGAATTGTTCGGACTGAAAATTAGTTACAAATAGATCGGGTAGACCGTCGAGATTGTAATCACCGAGGTCAATTCCCATACTGCCATCGGCGTTGCCGGAGTTGTCGAACCCGACGCCGGTTAGCGCGGCAACTTCTTCAAAGGTTCCATCGCCGCGATTGCGCCAAAAGAAATTAGCTTCGGTATCGTTAGTGACATAGACATCGATGTCGCCGTCTAGATCGATGTCGGCCATGAGGACTCCGAGTCCTTTACCATATTGTTTATTGTTGGTGGTGCGGATGCCAGCTTGTTGTGAGATGTCGACAAAGCTACCGTTATCATCGAATTGGAATAGTTGGTCGGGCAGGGGAGCGAAGAGGCGCGGCGAGCAGGTGTCACGGCGGTTGGTATCATTTTGATTGGACAAGAACGAAGTGTTTTTACCCGCGCAGAATGGATGATTGTCGAACGACCAATCGATATAGTGTGCGACATAGAGTTCGAGGATGCCGTCGTTATTGATATCGCCCCAAGCTGCTCCGACGCTCCAGGCTTGATCGCTTAGATTTAGATTACTGGCGACTTCCTCAAAGGTTCCATCGCCGTTGTTGTGAAAGAGGAGGAGGCCGCCGAAACCGGTGATGAGGATGTCGAGGCAGCCGTCATTATCGTAATCGGCAGTGAATGCTCCGTGGCTATAGAAGGGTTGCACGTTTAGCCCGGCGTCGGCGGTCACGTCGGTGAAGGTAGCATCGCCGTTGTTATGGTAGAGAACGGGAGGGTATCCGTTGATGCTCGGTAAAAGCCCGCCATTTTCAATGAATTGTCCACCGCCGGTGAAGAGCATGTCGATCAGGCCGTCGTTATCGTAATCAAAAAGAGCGACTCCACCTCCGATTGTTTCGAGCATGGTATGGTGGTTGGCCTGCTGGTGATTTTGATACTGTGATTTGGGATTCTGTTGCAGTTGTTCAAAGCGGATATTGCTTTTGGGTTCATCGTTGCTGCGGGGGTTTTGGTTGGTGGAATTTGCGGGATTTTGAGTCGGTATTTGGGTGGGTTGTTGTGGTATTTGCTGGGCCGGGGGTTTTTCTGATATTTCGGGGTTGGTGGGTGTTTCATGGGTAGTTTGATTACCACAGCCTGAGAGGGCGCTAAATAGGACCAGACAGCAGCTCAGCGCGACTGTTTTTCGGAGGGTTCTGATCATTTCGTTCATAGTTAGCAAAATGCGATTTATCACGGTCTTGGCAAAATGGTTGCTGAGCGTGCTGTATTTGTTGTTGCACGAATGATGTAGAGGTATTGTATCAGCTTCGACGGAAAAGTGTTTACGTCAGTGGGTGGTCATCGTCAGCAGCGGTGCGGGGTTGTTTGGTATTGTTATAGCAGCGTACCATGTTGCAAAAGCCCCCACTCACAAACCGAACATAACAAACATTATCGGACGTTGCGGCGACCGTGAATTTACAATAATTAGCACCAAGGCTTACTTGCTGGTGCGCAACAGGTAAAATGTGGCTATGAATTAGCGCTACTGAAGATGCGTGGGGCTTAGATTAGGCTTCGAGATATCGGCCAATCTTGCGAAATTTTTGGTAGCGATCAGTCAGCAGATCTTCCATGGACTTTTCTTGCAGCTCTCGTAAGCTACGGACCAAATATTGTTTAATTTGGATTGCCATTTGTTGGTGGTCGCGATGGGCGCCGCCGAGAGGTTCCGGGATTACATCGTCGACGACATCGAGCCCAGGAAGATGTTTGGAGGTAAAACGCAAAGCGTCTGCTGCAGCGGGCGCAAACTCGTGGCTTTTCCAGAGAATGCCCGCACAGCCTTCAGGACTGATTACGCTATAGTAACTGTGCTGGAGCATTGCAACCTTGTCACCAACGCCAATCCCTAATGCACCACCACTACCACCCTCCCCGATGACGACGCAAATAATGGGTGTTTCTAATCGCGACATCTCGTACATGTTTTCCGCGATGACCCAAGCTTGACCACGTTCTTCGGCGCCAATACCGGGATAGGCACCTGGTGTGTCAATAAAACAAATCACAGGTAAATTGTGCTTGGCCGCTAAGTTCATCTTTTGCATCGCTTTGCGATAACCCTCTGGATGCGCACAACCAAAAGAACAAGCCGTTCGCTCTTTGACGGTGCGGCCTTTTTGATGACCAATTACCATCACTTTTTGATCGTCAAGTTTTGCAAAGCCAGCGAGCATCGCACGGTCGTCGCCAAACTTGCGATCGCCATGTAATTCTACGAATTCGTCAAACACCAAGGATAAATAATCTCGGGTATACGGACGATTCTGATGTCGAGCAACTTGGACCGTTTCCCAAGGGCTTAAGTCGCTGTACAAGTCACGAGTCACTTCCGCAATCTGGTTCTGCAGTTTACGGACTTTACTCGATTCCTTGGACGTTTCTCCATCGTCATTTAGCGCAGCAAGTTCTTGCTCTAATTCAAAGAGCGGTTTCTCAAAGGCCAAAGCTGGTCCAGAATTATTCATGGTTGTTACCCGTCGCTGCCAAACAAAAAAGCATTCGTCTGTTTGCGGTTAAATTGCCGCGGTCATTGTGAACATAATAGTAAACCTAATTGATGTCTCTCGAAATACCTATTTTGACCAATTCCTAAAACTCCGCATCCTCGGCAGAAGACATTTTTGATGGATGAATTACTTGAGCTTTATAGATTCTCATGGAACTGAGACGTGTCAGTATGAGGGCAATGGAATCTGGACGATCGGTTGGTTTTTTACTTAACATTTCAGCAACGAGATCACTGAATTCTTGAGTGATGTTTCTGTTGATACTGCAGATCGGAGGAGCCTTCATATGCAGATGACGAGTAAGCAAGTTTTCTGGTGAATCACCTGTAAACGGCACTTTGCCAGTCGTGATTTCTGTCAACAAGCATCCCACGCTATAAATGTCGCTACGGTTGTCCAGCGACTTATGGCGAATCTGCTCGGGAGACATATAACTTCGAGTTCCCGCGATCGTCTTGGACTTTCCTCCTCCCAACATCCGCCCGAACTTGGAGGTTATTTTGACAGCCAGCGCAAAGTCAATCAGCTTGCAATGTCCTTCATCATCAACGAGAAAGTTGTCGGGTTTGACATCACAATGCACCCAACCCTGATCATGTATGAACTTAAGCCCTTCAAGTACATTGTTTATCACGGTTGTAGCGTGGTAATTCATTAAATCATATTCACTCCGTAACCGTTGCTTTAGGTTCTGAAAAGGGCTGAACTCAATCGATAAATATGGCACACTGTGCTTGGCATCGACTTCGTAAACTTTATTGACAAACTCATTATTGAATTCCTTAGCGACGTCGAATTCGTGCTGCAAATATTTCAGCTCAGTTTTATCTTTGCGCCGCTCTGCTACCAAAGTTTTCAGCGCAACTTTTTGTCCCGTATTGTCATTGATTGCTTCATAGATCTGACAAGTTGAGCCTGATCGAATCAGTCGAACAACTCGGAAGCTCGCAATGTAATCATGTCCTCGTGCCACGGATTCCGCCTTAACTTATAAGTGTCAATAATTTAAAATCTACCTGCTAATTGTCCGGCATGCTTTTCTGTGCTGATTTTACATCAAAACAATCGGTCAGCGAAAGGTGGAGCAAAAGAAGTTCGGTACGTTGTTATTTTAGGCGAGCAGGTGTTCGTAGAGTGTGCGAATCTGATTTGTCATTATTTGATGTGGGTACATGGTTTCGCACATTCGTTTTCCTCGGCTCCCTAATTCTTCTCGCAATGATTTGGATTTTGCTAATTTCAATATCGCAGTCTCCAATGCCGATATGTCTCGTGGTTCAATCAGATATCCAGTTTCATCAGAAATGCAAACTTCCTTGGCGCCATCGATATCAAAACTGACGACCGGACGCCCTGCTAATAGCGCTTGAGGTAACGCTCGAGCCAATCCCTCCCGTAAACTTGTATGCGCTAAGATGTCCATGGCCCCAAGATATCGAGGAATTTGAGATGGAGGAACTAGCCCGGTAAAGTGAAAATGTTCAGAGAGCCCTGCCCGCTCAATTTGCGTTTCAATATGTTTACGCAGGATACCATCGCCGACCAACAAAAAATGTATCGCTGGATTGGTTTTGATGATCTCGCTGGCGGCCGTAACTAAGTACTCGTGTCCCTTTAGGTCAAACAAACGGGCAATCTTTCCGACAACGATATTGTCTTCGCTAAAACCGAGTTCTTGTCGTACGGAACTTCGATACGAATCTGCCTGAATGAAATCCGAGATGTCCATCCCGCTATAGATGGTCGAGAATTTTTCTAACGGAGCGACTTTCGCCGCTACCAGTTGATTGGTCATTGCATCGCAGACACTGATTAGCTTGTGGCAGCGGCGAGCGGCGAATTTTTCACAGTAGCGAAACAGGTAGCGAGGCAATGGATTTTGATATGGATGGAAGGGAGCGCCGTGTACTGTATGCACGATCCCTCTTATTTTAAGGCGATGAGCGGCCCAACGGCCAAGTAGCCCTGCTTTAGCGCTGTGAGTGTGTACGATGTCTGGTTGCAATTCGCGCAGTAGTTGTTTGATCTGGCGGTACGCTTGCCAATCGTGCCAAGGGTGAATGTTGCGCCGCAATGAGGGCGCAACGGCCATGTTTAATCTTGGATGGGAATTGGCGTTAAATAGTTCTCCTTCTGGGCCAAGCGATGGGCCGCTGATTAGTGTGACATCGTCACCGTGGTCGTTAATCAAGTCCGTGCAATTATACAGCGTGTTTTCTTGAGCACCGCCAATGATCATGCGTGTAATAATATGTACGATTTTCATCAATAATAGATTACCCTAGAACCCGTCTTGGTAGTTAGTCCATTATGCAATATCGGCATATTCAACGTGCATCAGATACAGTCCTTGAGCTGGTGCCGTCATTCCGGCCTGACGTCGATCCAGTGCAGCCAGCACCTCGACAATGGAATCCGGTACACGCTTCCCTGCTCCCACTTCAACCAACGAACCCACAATATTCCTGACCATATTGTATAAAAATCCATCGGCATGAATGTCGACTTGGATGGTGGTTGCTTGATGCTGGGCAGAGCTACTAAGTGTGAGTTCCGTTACGTGGCGCACGCTCGTCTTGCGGTCACTCCCAGTAGCTTCGAAACTGGCAAAGTCATGCCTGCCCACGAAGTGTTGTGCCGCTTGTTGCATCGCTGGAAAGTCTAACGCCTTGGGGAAAAGCCAAGCGAACTTTAGAGCGAGCGGGTCCTGTACAGGTCCAGGTTGGATGAGGTATCGATAATGCTTGGATATCGCATCACGTATGGGATGAAAATCCTCGGCGGCCACTTCCAGATTCCGTAAAAACATGTCGTAAGGAGTTTGGGCATTGATCGCTCGGCACAATACAGCTTCGGTCAAATCGCTTTCGGCCCGAAAGGAGATGACTTGTCCATGAGCGTGTACCCCCGAGTCGGTTCTGCCGCTGGAAAGGACGCGAATTTCCTCGCCCGTAATCTTCAGCAGCGCTTGTTCTAGCTTCCCCTGAATCGTCGGATGCTCCACTTGTAGTTGCCAGCCCACATACTTCGAACCGTCGTAAGCTAAAATGCCCTTAAAGTTTCTCATAAAACGCCATCAAAAAATGTAGGCAGTGGAAAATGGATTTAAGTAGTCATGAAGCGGTGGCCAATGTCGAATCGTTATAATCGAGTTTTAGGCGTTTGCGGATTGAACCAGCAACTCTGCAATTTGAACTGCATTGGTGGCTGCACCTTTACGAAGGTTATCGCTAACGCACCAGAAAGCAATTCCATTGGGACTCGATATGTCTTCACGAATACGACCGACAAAGACGTCGTCGTGGTTTGAGTTGGTAAGCGGCATAGGGTATTGGTACTGATCTAAATTATCGATAACAGTGATACCGTCTTGGGCTTCGAATAACTCACGAGCTTCCGCGGCAGTCAGTTTCTTTTCGGTCTCGACTACAATACTTTCGCTGTGACAGTTGGTGACCGGTACTCTGACTGCTGTCGGGCAAACCATAATCGATTCATCTTGGAATATTTTTTGAGTCTCCCAAACCATTTTCATCTCTTCGGATGTATAACCCATGTGTTTTTCCGAACCGATTTGAGGGATCAGGTTGAAAGCGATTGGGTGCGAAAAAGTTTGAGGTTCAAATGGTATACCAGAAATTGCGGCCTGAGTCCCCTGCTCTAGCTCTCGCTGCCCTGCAGCGCCAGCACCACTTGTAGCCTGATAGGTACTTACGATAACCCGCTTAATACGTGCGGCAGCGTGTAGAGGCTGCATGGCAACGACCATCTGAGTAGTAGAGCAATTGGGACTGGCGATAACGCCATTGTGGGCTGCAATCGCTTCCGGATTCACTTCCGGTACGATTAACGGCACATCGTCATGCATACGGTAATATCCGCTTTCGTCGACTACGACTGCGCCAGCTTGCTTGGCCCAAGGAACCAATTCAGCGGCAACTTCGTCCGGCGTACTTGCGATGATGAGGTCGATTCCATCGAATGCTGTAGGGCCGAGTTCGATAACCGTGTGGTCAGTACCGTTAAAGGAGATGGTTGTGCCGGCAGATCGTGATGATGCAATAAAGCGAATGTTTTTATAAGGGAAGTTTCGTTCTTCTAGTAATTGACGCACAATGGTCCCAACAGCTCCGGTAGCGCCCACGAGGGCAATATTTTCAAACACGACAACAAATCCTTACTTTTACTTGATCTATCCACCAAATAAATAAAAAGCTCTTCAAGTAATTGGTGGATTACTTGAAGAGCTTTTAAGTATGTTCGAGCATCGCCGTTTGGGCAACGGCTAATGCGACGCTATTTTTTTACGATTTGAGAAGGTGCTGTTCCTAAGACGGTGAGTGACCTTGCGTTACCGGGCATCATTTGAATGGACTGGTGTTGGCGGCGGATTCCGGTTTCCGTGTTCCAAACGACTTCAATGTCGTACTGATAGGTTTTGGTAGGATCAAGGTTATTGGAGATATACTCTCGACGAGTCCCGGTTGTACTAGTATGAAATCCATTGATGGTCACTTGGGCATCGCGTGGGACTTGGAGGTGTAGCGTAGCGGACGTTGGGTTTACTTTGACTTCTGGTTGCGGAAGTTCAATCTCACTGTCTCCGGCATCATTATCAGGTTGTTCTAGTTTTAGCTTGTCGTCTGCAGGAGTTGGTGTAGCGGGTTGAATTGGTACAAGTCTAGATTCACCGCTTGCTTTGGGTTGGTCAATGTATTTTTGGGGAACGGGTTTTGCGACAGTGGGTTTAGCTTTGGAAACGTTAACCGGTGAACTATAATAGACGCGTGAATAAATGAGTGGAGCTCGCAAGGGACCAAACAATGGTGTTCGATAATAGCGATAGTTTTTATGGTAATGCAAAGCTAGTCGCGTTTCGTAAATGGCATTACGCAAAATTGGCCGGTGATAAATGACTGTCGATCCACAGCAGACAACTACCCGTGAGCAGCAAGGGCCAATAATGACATTCCTTGCGTTGGCGTTAGATGTTGTAAATAGCATTACAAGGACGATGGTGGCGAAAATAGACTGTCGCATGAGTGGATGGCTCCGTAATACTTGTTTGGTCAAATTATCCGAATCTGTTGAAGTGTTCAATACTTTACCTATCTTAACACAGCGGCGCAGCAGAAGCAATGGAATTGGTTAAGGGAAACCGCAACTGAGCGAGTGTTACTATGCTAGGCGCAAGTTGCCAAGATTGGTCATCATCAGATCGATCGTTTAATATCGTACCACGTCGCCAGCGTCGTGGTCTGGGTAGACAATTTTAAGGGCGGCGGTTGCTTGTGAAGTGAGGAATTTGAGGTCACTTTCCACAGCGATAAACTGCATCCCCTGTTCCGCCCTTTGCACGGCACTCACAGGGTCCATTGCGTGGATGCCAGTGGGACAGTTTGTCTTTTTTCCGATTTCGATGACTTCTTGGATCGCTGCTTCGTGAGCTTCGGGAGTCGGAAAAGTACCGTCTTCTTCACGCATTTGGAAACGCAAGTCATTGGGACCAATGAAAATTGCATCGCATCCCGGCAGACTGTAGATTTCCTCCGCGTTGGCGATCCCTGTGGGGCTTTCCGTTTGAAGTACGACGAGGATTTCATCATTGGCTTGCATGCGGTAATCTCCAACTTCCGCCGCAAAATTCATAGCACCACTGCCACCACCGACACTGCGGTTTCCTGTGGGAGGAAACTTTGCCGCAGCGATGGCAGTTTTTGCTTGTTCTACCGTATCGACCATAGGAACGACGATTCCCCAAGCACCAGCGTCGAGCACGCGTTTAATATAATGGTGGCTACCTTCGGGGACGCGGGCCAAGGGGACTCCCCCTGCATCAGCGACTGCGCCAAAAATGGATTCAGCTAGGGACCAATCAAAAGCCATATGTTCGATGTCAAGTGTCAGCCAGTCAAAGCCTAAGCGAGCGATAACTCGCGTCGCGTGTAGATTACCTAAGGTGAGCCATGTCCCAAAAGAAGGCTGACCGTTACGTAGTTTTTCCTTAACGAGGTTGGTTCGCATTACTTGTCCTTTTTGCTATCCGCACAAAGCCGCTGTGTTAGGTATACTACTAGTCTTCCAGACAACACTCATGTGCTCAAGGCCCCGACAGATAATTTATGTTAGTCGCCTGTGGGCGTGGAACGTAAGAGCTGGCCGGAGGGTCAAGTGGACACTAGGTTTTGGTTTGCGGCAATTAATGGAAGTGCGGAGGTAGCCAGTCGATAATCATGAACTCGAATGTTTTCAAGTCACAAGTCAATATTTTCGTGGAACAAACTGAGTTCTCGTGCTCAGATATTCGATGGTGGAGTTGTATGTTCCTCGTCGCATTACAAGTTTGTGCGATGACAGCCAATGCGCAGAGTCGAGATCCCTATGTTGTGCCGCGTCGAAAAATGGTGCAACAGGCGGTCGTCGGTTCAGGGGTTACCAATGCACGTGTGATCGCCGCTATGGCTACAACTCCGCGACATGAATTTGTGCCAGTTAATTTACGAAACAAAGCGTACTTAGACATGTCGCTGCCGATAGGCGACCAACAGACGATTTCAGCCCCATTTATTGTTTCGTTTATGACGGAAGCATTGGACCCCCAACCGACGGATAAGGTTCTCGAAATAGGAACTGGTAGCGGTTACCAAGCGGCGGTATTGTCACCGCTGGTCAAACATGTATGTACGATTGAAATCGTCGAATCTCTAGGAAACCGTGCGCGGGCAACGCTGAAACGATTGAAATACGATAATGTATTGGCGCGAGTTGGTGATGGCTTTAAGGGTTGGCCCCAGTACGCACCATTTGACAAGATCATTGTCACTTGCTCGCCGGAGCGAGTGCCGCAACCATTGGTGGAGCAATTGCGTGAGGGAGGGTTGATGGTGATCCCCGTAGGCGAACGATACCAGCAGACGATGTATGTTTTACGTAAAACAAATGGCAAGATGCAAGCCGAGGCGTTGCGGCCGACGCTGTTTGTTCCGATGACGGGTAACGCGGAAGACAATCGGCAGGTGCAGCCGGATCCACTCAAACCAGCGCTGTTCAACGGTGATTTTGAGCTAACGAAAGAAGACTATCCGTTTGTGATTGGGTGGTACTATCAGCGCAACGTTGAACCCATCGGTGATGACACAGCGGCACAGGGAAAGCGGCACGCAATGTTTAGCAACGATAAGCTTGGTAAGTCGGCCCATATGCTACAAGGCTTTCCGATTGAAGGTCGTGAAGTCGGCGCACTGCGATTCGCAGCTCAAGTTAAATTACAAGATGTTCGCCCAGGCAATTCACGAGATAAGGCACCGTTGTTTCTATTTGTATTCTACGATGAAAACCGTAAAGAGGTAGGCACTGGTGTGGTGGGCCCTTTTATTGGGTCGCAACCGTGGAGTCCGACGCAGAAATTAATTCGAGTCCCCTTACAAACGCGGGAAGCGATTTTACGAGTTGGATTGTTCGGGGCTATTGGCGAGTTTTCGATTGACGACGTGAAAATCCAAGCGGTGAAAAGATAGACCACAAACAGTATTGTTTAAAGGCGGTTACCGAGACAGGGTGACTTTGGCCCAGAAGGGGTTGAGTCGATCGCCGCGGGTGCGAACGTCTTCGAGCATGTCTTCAAGATTGGGTACGATAGGTTCGTTTTGAGTTTTGCCGGAGAGGTTGAGCGACACGTTTTCTTGGAAGTCAACAATATCGGGATTCAGGTAGACGGTGATGCTCTTCGCCGGCGATTTTACGCGGATGCGATTGTTGATTCCAATTTCGGCTTCGAGCAATGCATCACGGGCTGCTTTGCGTGGCCATTGCAGCGGTAATGTAATAAACGTTGAAGGCATGCCTTCGAGTTCTACCCACCAGAAAAAATTATCCCACGGCCGCATTGTCGTGCATTTGATGGTCTGTGGAGAAAAATTTCTGCGGTGTGCCCGCATCCAGTCGAACATGAAGTGAATGTCGTCTTGGAAATGATCATGACCGCGACCTTTGTATTCGACAATCATTGTGTCGAATCCAAACTTAGTAAGGTAGCGGTTGAAATCTTGCATATTTTGTGCGACACGATTACCGTCCATTTCCCCACCGACAAAATAGAACGATATATGTTTTGCATTCTGCCAATACCGTCCGACATATTTTCCAGCAGTCGCTGCGATTGGTAGCACTCCAGCCCACAGATCCGGATGGGCTAAGGCAATATCCCAGACCGCGTCACCGCCGATGGAATGCCCGGAGAGAAATACTCGATCGGTGTCGATGGAAAATCGCTTAAATGAATTTTTTAGGGCGTATAGAACCTTGCCGTGTTCTTGGGCCGAGTATTCATATTTATTTTGATATGGCTTCGTCCAAGCCGGAGCGATGACTATGTAGCCGTGTCGTGATGCCTGCCCCAGCCTGAGATCGGTTTGTTTGTTATAAGTTCCGGCCCACCAGTCGATTTGTTTCGCTGGGGTCCCCCCTGCCCCGTGCAAGCTCACGATGCACGGATATTTTCGGTAGGGGTCATAGTCAGGGGGCAACTGCACGTGAAATAAAAATGGAGCCCCTCCAGGTCCAGTGATTTCAAATACGTGATGCAAAGGGTCCAGCGGTTGATTTTGCTCTTCGTTTTTCGCCTTAACCTCTTCTGCGGATTCTTCGGGTGGACCCTTCTTTTCGGTAACGAGTGTTGGTTTCATGGCCGCAAGCAGTTTAGCAACGTTTGCGGGTGTGCTTCCTTCGAGTGCCTTCAGACGCTCCAAAATTTCCAGTCGTTGCAAAGCGTTGTTACTTTGGAGATAATTTCGAACTTCATTGCGAACATCAAACAACGAGATCGCCACAGCAAGATTTTCAGTTACGTCGCCCTGCCCCATCAGCCACCCGCTAATTGCTAGGGCGAGTTTCGAGTCTGGTCCGAGGTCCGTGTCGTCGGCGAGTCGATTGAAGTCGGCTAGGCGAGCAATGGTGTTGATGTTTAACTGTCCACGGATTTCTTCTCGAATAGGCTCTATGCTTTGTCGCGTTGGTTCATCCTCGAGTTCTTCTAACAAGCGATCAAAGGTAAGCAGGATTTTATTGCGCATCGCCGCCTGATCGTCATAGTCTTTAAGCAAATCCCGAGCACGTAGTAGTGTCTCTACTGCGACGCCTTCACTGGGAAAATTCGACAACCATTTATAGACCCGTGCGTGTTGTCCAGCGGTTTGTCGACTTTCAATTTCAGTGATCAATCGTTCTGCAAGTGCTTGGCGTAACTGTACAATCTGCTGTTTAAGATTGGCGAGCTCTGGGAATTGTTCAATGGCGGATTGCAGTTCGAACATAGCGTCTTGGTAGCGTTCGCATTGCATGTAAAGGCGGACAATCTTTAATCGGTCGTCCGGGTTCTTCATGTCGAGGTGATTTTTTAAGACGCGACTGAGAACGGTTGTTGGAATAGAGCTCGTGGCAATTCGAGTTTTCCAGATTATGGAGTTGTTGGTGACGACGCTTTCTAGTGTTGCATAACGGGGATTAACTTCGGTCAAGCCCTGCACGATGTGCAGAGCCCCCCTCGATGATTGCATGCTGACGAGTCGCCTGCCAAATTCATCGAGGGGCGTAATGTTGAGAATGGGGCCTACGGCGGCTAAGCGTTTTCCGATAGTAGCGACCCGCTGGTTGAGCGAGATTCGTTCGAGGTTCTCGGGTGGTGAGTTTACGAAATTGAGGACTTGGTATTCGGAAAAAAATGTGCGGCGAATACCGTCGTCAGCAAAATGAACAAGCTTAGTTCCGACTTCCCCACCGGTGTTGTTTGATGCTAACGGTGTTTCACCAATTCCACCAATCTTCCCAGGGGAACCTTCAACTTGGACATTGTTCTTTAGCGTGTAGATCGCTGCGGGCAAGGTGCTGATCATGGCGAGGGCAAGATATATCACTACAAACATGCGGCGCGGGTGGGAGCGGCAAATGCGAAATCGTGACAACGCGGTAGTTTGTTTCTTCATTAATAACCAGACTTAGTGAGCAGCGACATTACGCATTAATTTATATCGGATGTTATTATTTCAAAGTGATAATATTATTATTGAGAACTCGGTATAGTTTGACCACCTAGAATGGCCATAAGTCGAAACGGTTTCTGAACAAAATCCGTAGTTCCCACTATGCGCTAGTAAGCTTGACATCGTGGCCGGTTTGCTTAAAATGCCTAAGTTACGCAAATTAGGATTTGGTTAAATGTTACGTCGAATCATACTAGTATTAATTCTGATATTAATTTCCGCTGCTGCGACAAGTTTGGTTGCTCTTGGAGCGATATTTATCGCTGGGGGGTTAAGTGATAGCGGCGCGGCTGGGTTATTTAAGACAATCGCGATTGCTGGTTTATTTGTTTCGGCAGTGGATTTGTGTTTATTAGTTCTTACAATGGCTATTAGTCACGTTGAGCGCGCCGATAACGGTTCTGCTGAAAGCACGCGGGACGTGGAGTAAGACCATTACTTGTCGTATGAACTCCTGATAGTAATGGTTTCGAGGATCTAAAACACGTGCGACAACTAAAGCCACACAAGCATTTGATGCTTTTGATCCATCTAAAAAATTTGAATCAACGCTAACCAAGTAATAGACTCCATGATTCAATTCGAATGTCCACATTGCCGCGAAATATTGAAAGTCCCTGTGGCACGCGCAGACACAGAGGCAGTTTGCCCTGGCTGTCGCAATCCGGTGCGAATTCCGCCCATCGTGAGCAGATCTAAGGGTGCGGAAGACATGCCATCGGCTCCACCGGTCATTCAAGAAGCTGACTCAGCGGGTCCGTCTGTTACCTTAAAAGCCACTGATGTCGTAAACGATTCAATAGAGTCCAGTACTGACGACAAAGAAGTACGTAATGAATCCTCAGATACTCAAGGCCATAGCGGTGGTGAGGAAACGTCCCTGCGGGCAACAAACGAATATTTGATTGATAGTGGCGGCGAGCGAGTTGAGGTCCCGAACAAGCACTTCGATGGCCTTGAGAAACGAGTGAAGCGAACTGAGCAAGCCAATAACCATGCCGACAAAATTCACCGTCACACGCGCGATCACGCGTTGGTTGGGGTGAGCCGTGCGACGATTTATATCTTTGTGGTTCTCCTGGGATGTGTGTCGCTGACCAGTTACTGGATCGGCACGATGATTGACCCCGTCGAGGAATCACTGCTCGATTCTCAGGGTGTGGTTGTAGGATTAGTGCCCTGTAAAGGACGAGTGACGTATCGCACTGCGGATGATCCAGAGGCAGTGGATAGTCAAGCTTTGGTTTTCTTATTACCTGAGGAATCGTTGCCGAGCGAAAAATTCTCGGTTACTGATCTTGTGCCTGGCGGTGATGTGCCGGACACATTGGCAACGATTGAAGAAATTCGACGACTCGGTGGTCAGTTTACCGTAACGGACGATGAGGGCAGATTCACCACGGACATAAACCTAGGGCGGTATTACTTGCTAGTTATTTCCGCTAATCAATCAGCTGTCGAAAACCCTGGCCCCGATGAGATTGCTACTCAAAAGCAACACTTAGACGAACTAGGTATCTATTTTGAACTGCCTGCTAAACTGCTTAGCAATCACCGCTATCGGTGGTCACTTGAAGTGGTCAATACACAACGTGACATCCGTGTTTATTTTCGGTAAGCCTTCAACCGTCATTAATCACAGGGAACTGAGCAGACGCGAGTTATTCTGCGGCCGGTGCTGCTTTGCGAAGCACGACACCTGAAGCGAACCAGCCACCATCATCGGTACGGACAAAGGTTCCCGAGGGGCCGAGGTATTTAGCAACAGCAGCGAATTCGGGCATTTTCGAAACGTCGATTTTTTTGACGGCTGTATCATCTTCGCTAGAACCCATCAACCGAGATAGTAGTTTGCCCATCATCGTTTGCGAGTGTTCCAGTTTACCCTGTCGGATCAGCTCGTAGTTAGGATGGTGTTTGTCATCCAATCGTGTGAACATTCGCATGCTCGTACTAGCGGCGCCCATTTTATTTAGCTCAGTTTCTATTTGGACATAGTCTTTAGCGGAGAGAAGATTTGCATCGTCTTGTTGTTTGATGATGTCTTCAATAAAGTCCGCACTTGAGGCGATCAACACGTGACCATCGGCTGACACAGTAATGGCCCAAGTACTAATAAGAGGTTGTTCGCCAATGGCTCCTTCTTCCTCCGACTCTTCGTCTTCGCCGAGATCCCCAAATCCTTCATCGCCAAATGCTCCAAAACCTTCTTCACCAAAATCAATTTCTAATTCAATTTCAACATTTATATCCTCTTCTTCATTGAGAATTTCCCAAATGCGTTGCTCTTGGAAAACGCGTTCGTGTTTATTGGGCTCTGCCGCCATGAATTTTGCGACAGCTTTTTCAACAGCTTTGGCATCCGTAACTTTGATAATAGCCATCCATTGATTACTATCAACATCAATGGGTTCACGGTGGTCCGTAATCACAGATATTTGTCCTGCGAGGTAAGCAATAAATTCATCTCGGATATCGAGTTGAGGTCCGTTTACATCGTGGGCGATCCCCTTGAGAATTTCTTCGAAAAGATCTTGGCCTTCTTCGGAATCAAGGTATTCGTTTACTAGAGTTTTTGCAAATTCGAATGCCTCTTTCATATTCCAATTGATCGTCGAATAGGTACTGACAGTGTTGGGAATCCACGCTTGTGGTTTCTGTTTTTCACTGTTGGGGAAATCAAGCATTCGCATGGCCAAAATATATTTATCAGATTCTTTAGCCGCGATACGTGGGTCGCGTTCTGTCCCAGCGTTTGCGGCTTCGGTTTCTTTAGCAATTTGTGCAGCAATCGCATCCGGTGTTTGTGGGGCTGACACCCAAGTGTGATGACGGAATTCATGATTATCCTCGGCAACATGGACCCAGCCTCCGGCACCCATAATAGCCCCAAACCCTTGGCCAATTAACAGTTCGTGAAAGTTCTTGCCTTGTGGGTTTACTCCAGCCGCAGCTTGAATTGTTTTGGCATAACCGAATGGTTCTACAAACCAGCGGATTTGAGGTTCGGCATCACCAGCCGCTTGTTGGCAATGTTCCATGGCCGTTTGATAGGCGGCGATGGCGGCGACATTGTCATCGCCGGGGTTTTTGAATCGATTCAAAATATCTTGCATCACCGCACGATGATCGGTGCTGACGATATGCTCTTCATGGATGCGATAGTACACCATGTAAGTTTTGTCCACGTCTTGTTCGTTGGTGATTGTATACATCACGACATCATGATCATCGATCTTGATGTCAGAACGTTCAGCACCATCTTCTACCAGTTGTTTACCGATTCGATCGACAAGTTCTTGGGCTTGTTCTACTGCTCCGGTGGCATCGACGATGACGGCTACTGCGTAAGGCTGTGCTTCATCATTGGGAGCTAACACTGCCGAAGCGGCTTCCCCTGCACCGAGGTCTTCAAGTCCTTCAAAACTGATGCCAAGTCTCGCTTGTGTCTGATTAAAGCGTGCTTGAAGTTGTTGCTTGAGATCATCGGCAAATGGCTTTACGACTGGGTCGTTCAATAGTTGGTAGATCTGCGTTTTCTCAAAGCGTTGTTGTAGGTCGTCCAAGTCCGGAATGGAGACAAAAGCTTTGGTTGTGTTGGGTAACAACTGATCTGCCGGGGGTGCCGCCGCGCAGGTCGCTGTAGAGAAAGCAAAGATAGTGAGCAGTATTAATAGTTTCAAGCAGGTCGATTTTGCCACGGTGCAGTTCCCTCAGGTTTCGCGGTTTTTGACACTTCTTTTTTGGCGTGCGAGCGAGTCAGTCTTGGCAGCCGGAAGAGGTAGTCGTGTATTGTAGTTAAAAAGTGTTAGCGTTTTCCAAGCAAATGATATTCCCCAAATCCGTTTAGGGTTTGATTACAATTGTTGATTAAACCCCAGCGTTGGCGTAAATATACCTACAGCAATTTATTTTTGGGTACAGCGCCAACGTGACAAAACAAAAGCTATCACACTTCTTTGTTATCGGTAAAAAGCGATTTAAAGGTTAGTGGCGACCATACGGATTGTATCAATGAAACGCGAATCAATTCGGGGGGACGTACGATAAATGATAAATATTGCGTAGATTAACATTTCTGTGGACTTTCAGGCTCAATATACAGTTGAAAACAAGTTACTTTGGTTAAAACACGGTTCCTACGGGGGGGATTGTTTAATGTTTGTCCGGACTTGGTCATAGGGTTGTTTGCAAAACGGGGTCCCCTGCTAGATTTTATTTGCAGATATCGCGATAATCCGCGTTATGAACACCTATCATTTGGAAACATCGGTTCACGATCCCATACATGGGTATATTCCGTATGTTGACTTAGGCGATGGTGCGGAGGTCTGTGAGCGAGACATATTACAACATCCATGGGTTCAGCGTCTGCGGCACATTCATCAACTTCAATCAGCATGGTGGGTTTATCCATCAGCAGAGCATTCTCGTTACCCGCATGTAATCGGAGTTATGCATTTAGCGAGCCGGTGGGTTGAGCATCTCTACCCGAGTTTAAAGTCGGTATGCTCGGACGTGCCTAGTCGTGGATATATTGAAACGTTAATGCGGATGGCGGGCCTATTGCACGACGTGGGGCATGGTCCGTTTGGTCACTTCTTTGATGAACATTTCTTGCACCAGTTCTCTCTAACGCACGAGTCACTTGGTGCTCACATCATCCGTGACCAACTTGGTGACTTACTTTCCCAGCTACGGGGCAATCCCAACAGTCGCCTAGCCGATGGCGAGCAATTGGATGTTGAACAGATTGCTTGGATTATTCAGCGGCCAACAACTTCAGGCGATGATCATCAACCGAGGTGGATGATGCTGTTGCGGAGTTTACTTAGCGGTGTCTACACAATTGACAACATGGATTTTGTGTTAAGAGATGCCTACATGACCGGATACAGTCAGCGTAGTTACGATATGGATCGCCTAATGCGATATACATTTTTCAGCAACGAGGGGTTAACTCTGCATAACCGTGGTGTCCCTGCTCTATTACGTTTCACGGCGGCACGAGCCGAACTGTTTCACAATATCTATTATCACCGCCGGGTGCGTGCTATTGATTTAGCCTTGAGCGATGTTTTTGAGGATTCGATCGCGGAACTATTTCCGGGTGATCCCAAACAGCACATGCAACAGTATTTACACTTTACGGATTCGTCGCTACTAACGGAGGTTGCAACATGGTCTGCCACCTCAGGGTCTCATCAATCTCTTGGTCGTCGCTGGGATCAAATATTGCATTGTCGTATACCATGGGAAATGATCTGTCAGCAGACGTTCAGCTTTGGTGAAAGTGAAAGTGAAGGAAGCAGTATTTTCTGCGATGCCAACTATGTGGAGTCAAAACTGCGAGATGCATTACCTTCGGGATTGCGCGCCATCGAATTACGAGTTGATATTGCTCGTTACTTGAATCGACCACATGCTCAAGGAGAGTCGAGCCCCCAAAACTATTATATTGATGCGGGCGATTGTATTCGGCCGCTCGTCACACATCCGCGAGTGGGTCAGCAGGCGGTTGTACAACGCATTTGCCGAGTCTTTGCCAAGGACATCGGTCATCGTTCAGCGATAACTGAAGCCCTCGAAAAAATCACGGGTCAGGGTGCCGATGACTTAACGAATATGTAATCCCGAGATTAAGTATGGGCAAGTACTGCAGATCATTGGGGCGTTATAATTATTTCAACAACAATTATTAAGCAATCTAGAGCAACATCGATTAGGAGATAGTAATAATGTTTTTAGGATTTGGCGAAGTGATGATGCGGATTGCGCCCGCGGATAAGCTGCGACTGAGACAGGTATTGCCGGGTCGAGTCGAGATTACGTGGGGAGGCGGGGAAGCGAATGTCTGTGCGTCACTGGCAATGCTCGGTAATGATGTGCGTTACGCAACGGCTTTGCCTGATAATGCTTTAGTAGACAGTCTGATTGCTTCATTACGTGGGTTAGGCGTTGATACATCAGAGATATTGGTCCGGCCCGGTCGTTTAGGAGTATACTATGTCGAGTGCGGTGCCAATCAACGCGGCTCAACAGTCTTATACGACCGCGCGCATAGCAGTGTCTCTTTAGCGGAGGCTGCTGAGTACGATTTCGCCAGCATTCTTGAGGGAGTGCACTGGTTGCATGTATCGGGAATTACTCCGGCAATAAGCGCTGAGGCTTGTGAGGCCAACTTGGCATTATTAAAAGCGGCTCGAATCGCAGGTGTGAAAATATCGTGCGATTTGAATTATCGCGGCAAACTTTGGAAGTGGCACGCGGAAAAAACTGGTAAGGAGTTAGCACGCGAATGTATGGCCGAGGTGCTGCCATTGGTCGATTTAGTGATTGGCAACGAAGAAGATGCCGCGGACGTCTTGGATATTCATCCAGTCGGCACTGATGTTGCGGTTGGTGACCTTAATATTGCGGGCTATGAAAATGTCGCTCGGCAGATTGTTCGGCGGTATGACAATGTGAGCCGCGTTGCGATTACTTTACGGGAAAGTATAACAGCGGATCATAACAACTGGGGGGCGATGTTATTGGATGTTGCCGAAGACCAAGTTTGTTTTTCACCACTCGATGCGGCGCAACAATATTCACCTTTCCGCATTGGTCACATTGTCGATCGAGTGGGCGGAGGTGATTCATTCGCAGCTGGGTTGTTGCATGCTTTGCATAGCGACAAACTCCAAGGAACACAACAAATCATTGACTTTGCCGTGGCCGCGAGTTGTTTGAAACACTCAATAAAAGGTGATTTCAGTTACATTACTGAGGCGGAGGTACTTACCTTGGCTGGAGGAAATGCCAGCGGCAGGGTACAACGGTAGTATAGCAATGAAATGGGTTATCCTAGTTTCATTGCCGCCGTGTGTTGGTCGCGGTTAATTAGATAATTAGATTGGTCTTATCTTGTTGGAGTTAGGCATGCCGCACGATCGTTATGAAAATCCTTTAATTAGTCGTTATGCGTCTGTGGAAATGGCTGAGTTGTTTAGTCCACAGCGTAAGTTTTCAACTTGGCGGCGGATTTGGATCGCCTTAGCCCAGGCACAGCAAGAGCTCGGATTGGGGGTTACAACTGAGCAGATCGATCAGCTTCAGGAGCATGTGGATAACATTGATTTTGACATGGCTCGCCAATATGAAAATAAATTACGGCATGACGTGATGGCTCATGTCCACGCTTATGGAGATGTCTGTCCAGACGCTCGACCCATCATCCACCTTGGAGCCACAAGTTGTTTCGTAACTGACAATACAGATTTGATTATATTACGAGAGGCCCTAGTCGCCGTGCGATCTCGCTTGGCCGCGGTGATCGACCAACTTGGCACCTTCGCCGCTGAAACAAAGAATTTAGCAACGCTTGGTTTCACTCACCTGCAACCTGCTCAACCAACGACGGTTGGCAAACGCGCTTGCTTGTGGGCCTATGACCTTGCGTTGGATTTAGAGGAAGTGGTGCACCGTATTGAAGGAATGCAAGCTCGCAGTACCAAAGGCACCACCGGTACTCAGGCTAGTTTCTTGAAATTGCTTGATGGCGATCATGCTAAGGTTAAGGCACTGGAATTGAGCGTGGCAGAAAAACTCGGATTTACTACAAGTTACGCAGTTACCGGTCAAACCTACTCGAGAAAAATTGACTCGCAAATTCTGGATGTCTTATCCGGCATCGCTCAAAGTTCTCACAAGGCAGCCTCTGATTTTCGCTTGCTGGCCAACCGTAAAGAATTAGAAGAACCATTTGAGAAAGAGCAAATTGGGTCATCTGCAATGGCTTACAAACGGAACCCGATGCGTAGTGAACGAATCTGTTCGTTAGCTAGATTTGTCATGAGCTTACAATCGAGTGCGGCTAATACGATGGCCACTCAATGGATGGAACGTACATTGGACGACAGCGCTAACCGGCGTTTGGTTTTACCACAAGCATTTTTAGCGACCGATGCAGTCTTGATTCTCTATCAAAACGTCACTTCTGGGCTAGTAACTTACCCGCAGGTTATTGCTAAGAACCTTCAGGCAGAACTGCCATTTATGGCTACAGAAAACATTCTCATGTCTGCCGTTGCAGCTGGTGGTGACCGTCAAGATTTACACGAGCGAATTCGGCAGCACAGTTTGGCTGCAGCCGATCGCATTAAGCAACAGGGCGAAGCAAATGATCTAATGAGTCGACTGGCTTCCGACGAAGCGTTCGCCAGCGTTGATCTCGAGGCGATGACGGATGCTTCGCAGTTTGTGGGGCGAGCGCCTGAGCAGGTTGCGGAGTTTATCGAGGATGTAGTCGAACCGGTTCGAGCAAAATATGTTGATGGTGCCGTAACCGCGGAAGTCAACGTATAGTTGGTGTTATATTAAATCTTGCTTACGTCGTTGTCGCCGAGGCGCTCGATTGCATCGTTCACAGATGCCTGAGATGATGAGTCGATGACCAGAGACGCGAAAGTTTTGATCTTGGGCAACTTGATTCCGAATGGTGAATAATTCTTCGCTTTGAAATTCGAACAACGTGTCACAACGCGTGCAGTGTAAATGATCATGCTGAGGGTAACCGTAATCGTGCTCGTATACCGCTCGGCCGTCTAACTCAAAACGACGCAGGAGTCCCGCATCTACGAATTCAATGAGTGTACGGTAAACCGTGGGCCGACTCACGTATCCCTTTTTACCCTTTGAGGGCAATTGGTCAATTAGCATATCGGCGTCAAAATGGTCGTGGCTGGCATATACCGCATCTAATATACAGCGTCGTTGTTGGGTATTACGCATACCACGACTTTGCAAGTACTCCTCAAACCGCCGCTGGGGCGTCAAAGAAACTTCGACACTTTTTAGGGTGAATTCTGGCTTCATAGAACTTTAGCGAGACTAGCCAATTTCATCGAGTAGACGGTCGACGGTAATATTTATTTTTTCTTCAGTTTCATATGTCCCTGAATCAATTGCTTCACGAATTTGGTCAACGCGATCGATGCGGATTTCTGGTAACTCGTGTATTTGACCGACCAAATCTGCTGCTTGACTAGCAATTTCTGCTTCAGGTGATATTTCCACCTGATCGGTCGGATTGGTGATGGCCGTGGATTGAGTGGTTTTAGCTGATTCAACTCGATTCGTAGGGTTAATACCTTGGGAACCTTGGATACCATTTACTTGCATTGCAATTTCACTTTCGACTACATTTACTGTGCGTTTATGAGAGAACTCAAAGCTGAAAGAGTATAAAGAATCATAGCACATTAAGCAAGTTGAATCGAAGTGTCTTGCGGCAAACTGCCAGAATCCCCAATTTTTAGGGGAATGCATAGCCGCTGAAAAAGCACCTATCTTACCGCATCGAATTAATTATTAACGAAATTTGAATCAAACTGAACTATTTCTTTTGATGTGTCGTTGAAAATAATAGAGCTGCAGAGGCAATCCCCTTCAGCAGACTTTTACCCGAGAGGGTTTAAGGAGTCGAATTGTGAAAGGAGACGTGCGATGAATGATACAGAACTTAGAGTGGTACTGTATGAGGAATGTGGACTCGGTCGTATTACTGTCGAGATGGAGCAGTATTTCAACTTTAGTTTTGAAATGTCTGAAGCTCTCGAGAAGTTTGAACGTCGTTTTGTGTGTAAAGGTTTAATTGGAGCCGAAGCACGAATGACCTCGCATAACCGTGAGAAATTGTAGGCCATAGCTTGGCTACTATTTTGTATCAAGCAACCAAGTGATGGCTGCCGAGCGGCTTGACGTTGGTGATGCGTTTATCGTGACCGCATCCGCTGCTTTTGCGACTTGATAAACTTGTGTAACAATTGGTGGAATCTCTTTTTCTCCCGTGATCCAAGTTGCTTGAGGAGCTGCGACCGCCAGCATACCAGGGAGATCATGATATCGTGCCCCACCAGGCAAGAAGTCGGGAGATTGTAGATCCGTCACATTTGCAAACCGAAAACCGTTGGTGTTTGCGGCAAGGCGACCAATGGCATCCCCCGCTTGGGCTCGAGCCGCAATTGCTAAGGGGCCTGTCTTGTCCAACGCTAACAAACATACGCTAGTCGGTTGCATGTCATGGTTGGTGATAAATGAAATTGCCGTCAGGATGTCATGTACTCGCCGAGCAAATAAGCTGTAGTTGTAACCAAAGGTGTATGCAGCGGCTTCTCGCGTGTTGGCGACACTGCGTGTGCGGTGTGCCACGGATACATTTTCACTGAGCCATTCTGCTTGAAACAGCATATCCAACCCAACTACGCAGTAGCCTTCGTTGAGCAAAGTTTGTACGTCGCTATTGGGGTTACCGTTTTTGTCAAGTAAACCGAATTTACCGTAGTCGGTTAGCCATAGCACGACCTGTTTATTCCAGTTGTCCGGATAAAGAAACAAGATTGAATTGGCGCTGCCGTTTTTCGAATTGGATAGCAAACCATCCATTTGTAGCCATCCAGATTTTTGAGATTTTTGTTGCTGATCATAGGTTATGTCGGTACTTGAAGGTAAAGATCTGCCGAGCACGATATCAATACCGCCTCCAATAATTTTTTTGAACCGTTCGCTGTTGCGACTATGGTTGCTGAGTAATGCGTCGATTTGCTGCTGAGTTTGCTGCTCCCAATGGCGTAGCACTTTCTTTTCCAAAGCAACACCACCTACTGGGCGAGGATGCTCTGAATTAAAAACGGTTAACTGCTCAGCACTCTGATACTTGTAATCTCGTTCTGGTGGTACTTCCGAAAACCCAAGTTCTAGGTGTTGGTTAAACCATTGGTACATCGCCCGGCGACTGACGTAGTTGTAATTGTGGGGAAAATTAGTATGAGCTTCCAAGTGTAAATGCTGGGGCTTGCCGAGCATCGTGAATAGTTTTTGCAGTTCTGGGTAGCCCTTGGTTTCCATTTCGACGGTCCAGTCATTGGCAGCGGTCAATCCGAGAGGTTTGGGGGCAAACACAGCAGCAAAATCTATATTGCCTTGCCCGACGCGAAGTAAACAAGCGTTTTCACAGGTACAACCGCCCTGCATTGCGGTTGAAACCATTACAGCGGGCATTGACACCCTGACTCTTGGGTCGAATGTCGACAGGACAAAAGTTTGCGTTCCACCGCCACTGGCGCCCGTCACAGCAATTCGTCGCTCGTCAACGTCGGATAGTGTCAGTAGAAAATCGAGTGATCGGATTGAATTCCAAGTTTGCAGTCCCATGATGTTCTGTAGATGAGATTCAGCTTGCGGACTGAAGAATCCCCAGTCAGTCGGGTGGTTCATTTCGGGTCGTTGTTTGGCAAATCCGTGTGCCAGTTCATAAGTGATCTGTTGGCTGTCAGCGTAACCAATCATGTCATAGGCGAAGACGATACAACCGAGGCGTGCGAGATGGACGCAACGTGCTTGAATTGGGTTGCGACCACCTTGGCTAAATTGTTCTGCACCCGAGGCTAGTTGAGCCTTGAGGGTGCTCGCCGGAGCATCGTAAAACCGACCCTCAGACCAATGACCGTGGGGGCATAACACGGCCGGGAATTTGTTGGTGCTTCCGTCGGTTTGAAGCGGGCGGTATAGACTACCGGTGACGTAAAATCCTGCCATGCTTTGAAAGTAAACTTTTTCTAACGTGTAGCCATCCATTTGTTGTTTTGAGTGAATGGTAGCCCGTAGCGGTTTTTTTCGTGGCATAGGCCAGAGACCTTGCGACACAAGTATTTGTCGCAGCACGCGTTCACGGCGGATGTCCCACTCTGCAGTATTATTGGGACTCTGCATTGGGAAATAATCGTTGAGATCACGCAGAGGTTGATGTCGAGTGTCGGTTGTGTTTTGTTGTGCTGATAAGTGAGATTGTACGAGACAGCAAACGATTAGGGAGAGGATGATATTGCGCATTGAACATTCTCGATGTGTTGTGGGCGAGTGGTCAGTTTTGTTGTTGGTTGTATTTGATTATAGCCAAATCCGAGTCGTCAAATGACAATCACTAGCTTGAATGCGGCAATTCCCGTGGTGTGATGAAGTACTGCAGAGTGCCTTGGCAATTCAGATCGGTTGCCAGCCAAGAATCGATGGGAAGTTCGATGACGGCGAGAGCGCAGGTTGGCATGCTGTTATCGGCACCACACAAACCCCATAGCAATCCTTCCATGCCGGGGTTGTGTGCAATGACGAGCGAGCATTCACAACAGTCGTCGACTCGTGATAACAATTCGACGACTGTTGTGGGAGGGGCTAAGTACAGGTCATCTGTAATCGTAATATTAGCGTCTAAATCGAGTGTCGTTTGCAGCCTTGCCAAAGTCTCTTGGGCTCGAGTTGCCGCAGAGCACAGCACCCAATCGGGTCGGATCCCCTGCTCTGCTATCCAAGCACCCATACGAGGAGCGTCACGAATTCCACGTGAGTTTAGCGGTCTATGGAAGTCGGATGCTGCTGGACTATCCCAGCTAGATTTTGCATGTCTCAATAAAATAATGGTTTTCATGATCTTATGACTTCATGCGTTGGTGGGGAACAAAACTGGCTGATTGAGTTTGCTGTGCTTGTTTAACAGAATGACATGCTTGTTGATATAAAGACTGTTGGCTGCGGTATGGCGTTACGCCGTCGGCAGAGATTCGCTTGTAGCTTCCAGTGCTTTGTAATTCGTGGCTATTTTGATTGTCGGCCATATTGGCCCGTAGTGAATCGAGTAAAAACTCTTTACATGATTGCGAGCGCACTGGTACGAGTAATTCGACTCGGCGATCTAGATTTCGGGGCATCCAGTCAGCGCTCGATATAAAGACACGCTGCTCTCCAGCATGTACAAAATGCATGATGCGGCTATGTTCCAAGAACCGATCGATAATACTGATAACTCGGATGTTCTCGCTTTGTCCAGCAACATTGGGTTGTAAGCAGCATACCCCACGCACATTCAGCGAGATTTTTACTCCAGCCTGCGATGCTTTATACAGAGCTTTAATTATCTGTGGGTCCACCAGTGAATTTAGTTTCGCAGTGATTCCAGATTCTCTTCCTTCAGCGGCCTGTTTCGTTTCAAAGGCAATTAAATCCATGATCCGCTGACGCATTCCCAGTGGTGCCATGCAAAGGCTGTCGAGTCGTTGGGGTTGTGTACGGCCAGTCACGGCATTGAAAAATGCGACTGCGTCGTTACCTAGTGCGGGATCACATGTGAACATGCTAATGTCGGTATATAACCGTGCGGTTGCTTCATTGTAATTCCCAGTACCAAAGTGCATATAACGGCAGATCCCCTGTGGTTCGCGGCGAATGACAATCAGCGTCTTAGCGTGTGTCTTGAAGCCTCGCACTCCGTAAATAACATGTACTCCGGCCTGCTCTAATCGCTGGGCTCCGACAATATTACGAGCTTCATCAAAACGAGCTTTTAACTCAATAATTACCGTGACGCTTTTTCCATTTTTTGCGGCAGCAACGAGTGCGTCAATAATGGGGCTTTGGCGGCTCGTACGATAAAGTGTTTGTTTAATAGCTAACACATGTGGGTCGGCTGCGGCAGTTTCGATGAACGTAATGACAGGGTCGAAGCTGTGAAACGGGTGATGTAAAATAATGTCGTTTTGTTTGATTTGGTCGAAGATGTTGACACTGGGGTCAATTTGTGGCGATGTAACAGATGGCCAAGGTTTAATTTGGAGTTCTTCAAATCCACGCATTTCGGCGATCTGGAACCACGCTTTTAGATCTAGCGGTCCGTCGCAGCAATAGGTGAATCCTGACGGGACGGCGAACAGCTGTTGTAGTGATTCTAGTAGTTCTGGGCTACAACTAGCAGCGACCTCGAGTCGCACACATTCGCTGACTTTGCGTTCATCTAATACGTGTCCCATTTCTTCCATCAAGTCCGCTGCGACTTCTTCTTGCACTCGCATGTCCGCATTGCGTGTTATACGAAACGCAGCATAATCGACGACCTCTTCGTGAGGGAAATAGTTCTGACAGAAAGCCGCGACGACGTCTTCTGCGAGGATGAAAGCGTGACGCTCTTCTGTGGAGACGGTGATAAATCGCGGTGTGGGGCCACCGATAGGTAGAATGGCTATTCGAAACGGGTGTTGCTGGTCGTCTTGTCGTATTCGTAGTGCTAGGTGAATTTGCTGATTACCAATCAATGGAAGATTGCCATCGCTAGAAACGCTCAGCGGTGAAATTACCGAGAAAAGATCTTGATCAAAGAGGTCACTGAGTCGTTGGTGTTGTTCCTGAGACACGTCATCAATCGAAAGTCGCTTGATACCTTCGTTCTCTAGAAGCGGGCATAACGAGTGATTAAAGCAAGTGTATTGAGTTGCCAGCATTTTATGAGTTTGTTCACTAATTAATTCCAGTTGTTGCTGGGGAGTCAATTGGCAGGCATCCGGTTTAAGATTGTCTTGGGCTATACGAATGTTGAGGCCACCAACTCGCACCATGAAGAATTCATCCAAATTAGAAGCGGTGATCGCCAAGAACTTGACACGCTCTAGTAATACGGTGGATTCGTCCAGTGCTTCACCGAGCACACGCTGATTGAACTGTAGCCAGCTTTGTTCACGATTAAATAAGTGGTTGTTTGGCAACTTAGAGATATTCATGGTGTGGGATTGATTGGTGGTCGTAATTCGAGAAATGGAAGTAATACAGAAGTGGTGCTCGTGTCGTGGCTTGGCCGATTAAACTAGGGTAACTTTGTGGCGTGGCTGCGTAGTAAAATCCGCAGGCCAAATACTTCTTCAAATAAACTCCCGTTTTGTTTCAAAGTCAATTGTTCGAGTGAGAGGTCGGTTGCATCGAGCGTGGATACGATAAGTTGTTTATCATCCGATTTACAGTGAATTTGATGTATGGCTTGATTACGTGAAGCATCTAGAGCAACGGCAACTCGCAAGATAGCGGCTAACTTGGAAACAGCGACTCGATTGTCACGATTTAGGGTGGAAAATCCGTCGTGTTTTGGTTGTGGAGACGCGCGCCGATGGTAGCGAGCGATCAGAGCTATGAGCAATAGGTTCGTTTTTCCGAGTCCAAATAATTCGCTGTTGTTGATCAAATACATGGTGTGTTTATGGTAACCGCGATTGTTGATAAACATTCCAATTTCGTGTAAGTAAGCGGCAACGCGGAGGAACGTTCCATAGCGTGGGTCGAGATTATGTTGCGGCTGTAATTGGTCAAAGAGGTCAGAGGCCAATGACGCAACGTGTATCGCATGCGCTTCGTCAAAATCAAAATGGCGTCCAAGATCGAGAACAGATCCGATAATCTGATTTTGGAATTCTCGACTCCATGCTTCCTCTAAGGCCATTTCTTGCAGTAGCCCATCTCGCAGGTTCGCGCCTGATACTTGGATTTGTTGGATCTGCAGTTGCTTAGAGATTTCTACGTAGGCTAGCAGGGCTGGTCCGAGAGTCTCCGCTTCTTGAAACGTAATATCGAGCGAGTATTGTTGGGCAATTGTATCGAGCGGCATTGCTAGAATATCGTTGGTCAATGTTTCCAGGGTTTCGCGATCGATCGTCGCACCAGTTGTACTATCCCACGATCCGTTTATTTGGTTCGCCGCAAAACGGATATCTCCGCCGAGTGCTACAAGTCGCAGGGGGTGCTCTGAGTTGACGTGTTCATGTAGTAGACCGGTAGTTCGTTTGATTTCCGCTTCCATTAAGTGACGACTCTGGGTAATAGGCGCTCCATAGGAGTCCAACGTTTTGCGGAGTCGTAAAGATCCTAGTTTGTAGGTATGCGCAAAATCGATCTGATTGTTACGAACGGCCAGTAATTCGGTGCTGCCGCCACCGACTTCACAGACGACGATCGTAGCGTCTGTTGACATCTGGGTAAGTTCCCTGCGGATTCCAAGATATGTAATACGATTGATTTCCGCTTCATCCATCGCAGCGACTTGGAGTTCCGTGGCTATGTAGATGCGATCGAGGAAAGCGAGTTGGTTGGACGCTTCACGAACAGCGCTGGTAGCGATCACGTGTAGCTGCTCGGGTGTCGTAATTTCATATTCAAGTAGTACTTGCTTATAGCCAAGTAGGACTTGGACGCAGTCCTCGATGGTTTCATGTCGGATGGAACCACGAGTAAACGTATCTTTGCCAAGGTTTACTGCTTGTGTGAGGCGGTCGAGAATCCGGATGGAGCTGTCGGATCCGATTTCAGCGATGGCCATGCGGATGGAGGATGTGCCGATATCAATCACAGCAACTGGTCGATAGGTGATAACTGTTTGCATTATTTGTTTGCTTTGTTAGCTCCCCAGATCGCAGCGCCTAAAACAGAGGCATCATCACCCAGCATGGCGGCGCGCACTTCAAAAGAATCGCGCAAAATGGAAATAGAGCGATCGCGAGCAGCTGATCGTGTTGCGTTGACTATCAGTTCGGGCATTGCTTCAACTAGGCCGCCGCCAAGAATTATCATATCGGGTGCAAATAGAGAGACCATACTTGCGATGGCTTGGCCTAGATATCCACAGGCGGAACGGATAATATTCTCCACTGCTTGATCACCGTTGGCCACTGATTTGGAAAGAACACCACTGCGTATTTGTCGCAAATCGGCGCCGACCGCGTCGAATAGATAAGGCGCTGCGCCGCGATAAGCTGCTTGGGCCGCTTGGCTCGCAATCGCGAGACGACTGGCAACCGTCTCGAGGCAGCCTTGTTGACCGCAGGGGCATGGAATGCCGTTGGGGACGACTTGGATGTGTCCGATTTCCATGGCGGTTTGCTGCCGTCCAGTTATGATGTGGCCGTTGAAAACTGCTCCGCCGCCGATACCTGTCCCTGGGAATACGCCGATTATGTTTTGAGCTCCTTGGGCAGCCCCCCGTTGGCTTTCACCGTATACCCCCGCATCAACATCATTGAGCAAGTGGATTTCGCAGCTGAAGTGTTCGTGTATAATTTTCACCAATTCGACGTTTTGCCAGCCGAGGTTAACTGCTCCGAGTACAGTGCCCGCTTGCATATTGACGGCTCCAGGCACACCGATGCCGATTGATTTCAAGTCTGACGATGCGATACCGGCAGTTGTGCAAGCGGCGTTGATATTGTCAATGATCCGGGAGATTACTGACTGAGTCCCCTCATGGCTATTGGTGCGTATGCGATTACGGCCGATGGGTTCGAGCGCGCTGTTATAGGCGACGGCGAGCATCTTAGTGCCACCAAGGTCAAATCCAAGATGGTAGTCGTCAGTATTGTTGAGGTTGGTCATTTTGCGAGTTGATGAAAATAAGCGATTGGTGTGTAGCTTGCCTATACAATAACGGATGAACTTCTGCCGTGAATAATTAACCAATCTGATCGGTGTGATTTGTGAAGATTAGTGGTAAAAAAAACCCTTTGATCCAATACTTAATTGAATCAAAGGGGTTTGTATCTCAAATGGATATAACTAGTGTTTAGTTATTTTTCCATTCTTCACCAAGTGGTACGCCATCTCGGCGGTCACCAAGGCGGTTGTAGGTCACGTAGTCAATGTTTTCGCTCAAAAATTGAACGCTACCGTCGACAAGAACGAACTGTGCTCCACCTTTATGCTGAGATTTGAATCCCTGCGAGGTTGCCCAGTTGTTCCAGTGAGTACACCCAGGATATTGAGCGTTAGGTCCTTTGTTAAAACCAGGTTCACCCAGACCGTGACTTGGGTAGTTGATAGGACCACCGGTGCCAATCCACAGAGATTGGGTAGCGTGAGCAAAGCCGCCGGATTTGGCGAGTGATGTTTTCATGGGCAGAATTTCACCCATAGCGATCACTTGGCTTTCTCCATCAACAACATCGCGGAAACGTGCAGCCCACATGCCACGCGCAAATACGCCCGAGATACGATAAGCACGTGCGTCATTACCAAGGTTGGCAGGTCCGGTTTGGAACAAGTTACCAGGATATTCTGGACACCAGTTTCCATTGGAACCAATTTTTTGTGAACCGATGCTACAAGCGTAGTTGTGCAGCGAAGGTGCAGTATTCTCAACGTGTCCACCGTCACCAGTTCTATCATTGTCAGCTGAAGGGCAGATAAAAGTAGGAATTAATGAAGACCAAAAGTACCTAGTTCGAGCACCGCCGACATTGATCCTCTCAAAGTTAGAAGCCCAACCCTGACCCGTACCGGGAGTATCTGTACCCGTTATGCGGAAGTTCAAATGGTTATAAAGTGGATCTTGCTCCAAAAATGGAAGCAGTTTCACCAATTGACTAGAATGGGCAGTATTTTGCCAAGTCAACCCGTTGTTGGACTGACGCGTCCAAAAATATGCACCATCGGGCGGCATCGAGTTATAGGGGTTGTGATACGTACGTATTGCTAAACCGAGTTGTTTCAAGTTGTTACTACATGACATTTTACGAGCTGCTTCACGTGCAGCTGAAACTGCTGGAAGTAGGAGAGCAACCAAAATACCGATGATTGCAATCACGACCAACAATTCAACAAGTGTGAAACCCCTCTTGTGGCTTGTGTGCCTTTTCATGGGAGTACTCCGAATAAAATAAAGAATAAATAATGCCAAACAAATGGGCAAATTTAAGCCAACCGAATTAGTGATGTATAAAGCTGGCTAATAGTAAAGTCTACACTGACAACTACGACACTTGAAAGGTAAATAATTAATATTTTATAGATATTTTAGTTATTGCGGTGTGCCAAAAACACGCATTACTCCCATTTAAGAAGATTAATGACAAAAAACCCCTCTGATTCAATGCTTGATTGAACCAAAGGGGTTTGTAACTTAAATGGATATAACTAGTGTTTAGTTATTCTTCCATTCTTCACCTAGTGGGCCACCATCACGGCGATCGCCGAGTCGGTTGTAGGTCACAT
>JABHUV010000357.1 GCA_018658605.1 Planctomycetaceae bacterium
AGCGGTTCCCCGAATATGGTTGATCGCAGCGGTAGTTTGCTCAATTGCCTCGGCTGCCGTGAAACGAGGCTGGGAACCGGGAATGACGTAATACAATGTAAATCCACGATCCAGAAATACTCGCGTCATCCGCCCAAAAAATCCCTGATCAATCGACTTCAATGAATCGTGAGTCGAGTGCCAACCGCCACTGACCATGAATGCTATTGCCGCTCCATTTTGAACTCGCGGAGTTAAAATATCATACGTTAAAGCAAACCCATCCTTTTTCAGGTAAATAACGTCACGCGTACGCGTTGCTCCAAGTTTTATCAAATTTGGTTGTGCAGCGCATGGCGTTTCATTTAAACACAGAACAATGGATATCAAAATCAGAACACGTTTCATACCAATCTCCTTCAATTTAACAATCCACCTATTATGCCAAAAGCACCAACCGCACGTACGCGATTTGTTGCAAGAATGAAGCGTGAGGGCAGACGACCCCGCCGAGCAAGGAAATTGGAAGGGGTCAAGCAGATGGTGGATCAAGCGGCGATAGCATCGAAAACATACCGCCAACTGAGTTAACGATACAACGTGACTATTGGATACCACTTTCCTGACTAAATACATTTAGGTACACGCAGTAAGCGAGAATCGCTAGCGCCGTCATTATTACCAAGTAAGGAATCAACGATCGAACAAACGATTGAAATATAAATGGGGTTATTGGCACGTTGTAATGACAACATTCAGGGCAAACTGTGCCGTTTGAGAGATACGCATCACATTCTTCGCAGTAGTGGAGTGCCATAACATCCCCTTTTCAACAAAAAAAGATTCGATTCACACAAAATAACCCCCTGTTTCTGAAACAATCAACTGCTTACTCCTTTCGTATGGCCTCAACTCGCCGGGCAAGTAAATACCGAGGGATATGGGATGTGACAGTTTCCGCCAACGGTATCCGCTGTCAACAACAGGTCGCCAAATGATCGCTGGGGAGTAAAGTCTACTACAGTAGTAAAGCTGGGATCATAATTAGAAAGGGCCCTACCAGCACATACAGACCAACCAAGACGAACGACCAGAAGAAAGCCATAATCAGGTCCATATCCCAAAAATACTTCATTGCCAACGCGTAAGCGACAAAGACGGACGGCAATCCCAGAAACAAGTAGAGAAAAGGAATATTAATCAAGGTAAACTGGAAAATGCAAAACAGCACGGTACCCACTACGGCAATACCCACAATTTCCATCATGGTCTGTTTTATTTCCGGTTTTGAAAATGGTTGATACCCGCGGTTATTATTGGACGCGTGCCGGACGAACATCAAAAAAAATACCTGTGGGACAATGCTTAATACCACAACAACAAATAAAATGAATTCAGCCATATATTAGGCTCCTCGTACGAATTACTGGAAAGAGAACTTATCGACAACTACTTACTATTCGCTGCGATACTTGAATTATTGAACTAATTCCCAAGCGATCTGCTACCGCTGGGCAAGGACACCTAAGGCCATCAAAACCCTTGCAAACGCCGCTTCTGGGGGCGAAGATGGTGGTTGTGCATGAGAGTCTTAACCAAAACACCTGCATCGTGGTTATCCGGTTTTAGACGCTCCTCAATTTATTCATACAACGACCTTTGATTCAGCTAAAGCCCCAATCCATGACCATCCGACTATTCAATGCCATCCAACCTCTAACGCGCCGCTGCCTTATCTGGCGGGCCTGTGTGACATTTGCGATCTTAATGATCTGCAGCATCGCTGTTCAAGCTGAGCCTTTTTCTGTGGTGTTATTACCCGACACACAATACTACTCAGAAAAATATCCCGAGACGTATATCAACCAAACCTTATGGATTCGCAAGCAACGAACAGACAGTAACATTAAGTTTGCCATCCACTTAGGCGACATTGTACAAACTTCGACCAAAGAGAATGAGTGGGGCAATGCAAACCGGGCCATGCAAATACTCGATGGCGTTGTACCCTACAGCATGGTTCCAGGTAATCATGACATGGTCGTTAAACAACGTAACAGTGCGCTTTACAACAAATACTTCTCACCGCAGCGTTTTAAAGATCGCAAATGGTACGGCGGACATTTAGGCGAGAACAACGACAACAACTACTGTTTCTTTGAACAAGGTGATTTAAAGTTCATGGTAATCAGTTTAGAGTTTGCTCCCCGCGATACCACCTTGAAATGGGCAGCCGAAATATGCCAGAAGTATCCGCAACATCGTGTCATCATTGCCACGCATTGCTACATGCGAACCGATGGCCGTGACACTGGGTGCGCGACTTCATATAAAGTACTGGGGAATAGCGGTGAGGAGATTTGGCAAAAATTAGTACGTAGGCAACCCAATATTTTCTTCGTCATCAGCGGACACGTCTTAGGGGTGGGCTTGCAAACAAGTACCAACGACGCGGGGGGC
>JABHUV010000077.1 GCA_018658605.1 Planctomycetaceae bacterium
CCTGCATCTGTGTAACTTCGCCCGCCTCCTCTGGGTTGTCGTAAGTTCCGCGTACTACTTGAATGGCATGACGAACCCCCCAAATATTAAAGCCCTTCATGAAGATCGTAAAAAACACGGCACCGCAAGCAAGCCAGAGCACGACGAAGGGCATGCCACGTGTATCTATTACAATGTGATTTCCTTGGTCGTCAACGACAATATTACCGGCAAGTAATGCTTGATTAACTTCATCACGTGTCAACGTGTCTGTTGTATCGATTTGCTGAAGGGTAGATTTGGATGCTACGAACAAATCTAGTTCGTTATCCCATTCGTATTTCTGCGACTTGACAGTGATTGAAACATATTCAACTGTAAGGGCCGAAGTATTGTTGGCTGAGTCGGTTAACGTTCCGTCAGTAATTTTGGTTTCGTTGTATTTTCCTGCCAAAAGACCCGCTTGAATGGCCGTTTCTGTCAACGGCGGAAAATCGCCGGAGGTCAGTTTTTCGAAATCGGTAGTGGCAGATCCTTTGACGCGAGAAAAGTATTCTATTTCGTTGAATTGAACGGTTTCAACGTCGGTAGAGAAGACGCGAAAGAATAGGACTTTTCCAATCGCATCGACAGCAGCGCCAAACACTTTGTCGCTGAATTCAGCGATTGTAATATCTGCTTCCTCCTGCTCAACTGGGGTAATGGTAGCCGTGCCGAAACTTGCCTTCTCGTTGACGCTTTCGGATCCACTGTTATCGGTACCCGTTGTTGGTATATTTTCATTCGCTGGCTCTGCGGTGTTTTGACCCCACGTCACAGCGGTCCACAGGCCGGTTGAAAGTAACAAAGCCCAAAAGACAAACTGCTTTGTATTGTTTGATCGAAAACGCTGCATTGAAGAGGTAACCTAATGAAGAAAAACGCGCTGAAAAGATGGTAAAAGCCAAACAAAAATGGCTTGAATTACATCGTCGATTATAACCTATTGTAATAGTGTGGTAGTAGGCATGCACTGGCGAACAATAAAGGTTAAATCTTTTTCAAACCTAATGTTGTAAAAAATGAGAAATAGGTATATTATTAATGTCAAATGTGGAGATAATCCATTAGTGTTGAAATTGCCGTCGGGCAATAACAAATCCATCACTTTATGACTAGACGTCACAATTGTTAGTTCAGATAAGGAGGTAGTAAGGATGACATTTTTGGAGTCGGATATTACTATCCTCGACATTCTACGTAAACGTGGTGGTATGACAGTTTCGGAGCTTTCAGAATGTTTAGGCGTAACGGGAACAGCGGTTAGGCAACGATTGAATCGACTGCTTGAAGAAGCCGATATTTACCGTGAATGTATGGAGACATCGCGTGGCCGACCTCGTCATTGTTATTTACTAACGACAAAAGGTCGTCGTCGCAGTGGAGAAAACTTTGCAGATCTAGCGATTGCATTGTGGCAGGAAATACGAGCGATTGACGATGTCGAGATGAAGCGAGGATTGTTGCAGCGTGTTTCATCACGATTGGCCCAATTGTATGCCGGAAAAATCCAAGGAAAAACGGTCAACGAGAGAATGAATTCGCTTGCAGTACTATTCTCAGAACGCCGACTTCCGGTAAAAATGGACACCACTGGAGAAATTCCACAAATCAGTGTAGAGGCTTGCCCCTACCCTGAGCTTGCGGAGCAAGATCGCGGTGTTTGCAGTATGGAGCGTCTGTTATTTTCGGAAATGATTGGCGAGACATTGCAGTTGACTGATTGTCGACTCGATGGTGATTGCACTTGTACGTTTCAAGCAAATGAATCAAACGTTGACAAGAAGGTGACACAAATTGAAGCGATGGAATGACAGCCATTGTCAAGGATAAAACAATGGTATTAATTAGAGAACAAAAATTTCCAAGAAGGACGTAAGGATAACCGCATGAATCAATCAATGCCATGGATTGAAGGTCGTTTTGAAGAAAACGTAATTGTTACGACTGTGGAGCAGTCGATTAACTGGGCACGCCAGTCGAGCATATGGCCAATGACTTTCGGTTTAGCATGCTGTGCGATTGAAATGATGGCTGCTGGTGCGAGCCGCTATGATATGGATCGTTTTGGAGCGGGAGCGTTTCGCGCTACACCCCGTCAAGCGGATCTCATGATTGTGGCAGGCACGGTAACTTATAAAATGGCAAGTCGTGTGCGACGTCTTTACAACATGATGCCTGACCCAAAATATGTGATCGCCATGGGAGCTTGTACCATTGGTGGTGGCCCATACTTCAAGTGGGGATATCACGTTGTCAAAGGTGTGGATTTAGTAGTCCCAGTTGATGTCTATATTCCAGGCTGTCCACCGCGCCCAGAAGCGCTGCTTGAGGGATTGATGCGTATTCAAGATAAGATTCGTAGCCACAAAATCACAAAGAAAGAAGGCACTGGTGCAAGTTCAAAATTTGCTCACCGTGGCATTAAAACACCAGACGAGTTGCCCTTGCCTCATCACAGCGGTTTTGTTGTTACTCCCGAAGAGCAATGCGTGCCGGTTTTTCATCACCAGAAGGTAAAGGGGAAATAGCTCAGCCTTGAAATAAGTTGATTGGCGTAGCACATTGGTTTCTTGGCGCTATACCCATCGTTCAATAAAGAGTTACTGTTTTCTCGTAATTTATTCAGGTTGATTCGACCTTGGCATGTTCAAAAAATCAGGATAGTCAGGTTTGAATTCTGTACAACACGAAATTGATATGACACACAAATTAACAATCGATAACCTACACGTTAGCGTTGATGACAAGCCAATTTTACGAGGTGTGAATTTGGTTTTAACGGAAGGGGAAACTCACGCTTTGATGGGACCTAATGGTTCTGGTAAAAGTACACTTGGCATGGCAATTATGGGTCATCCGAAATATATAGTGACTTGCGGGACCATTCAGTTGAATGACCAAGATGTTCTTGCGATGTCACCGGATGAGCGAGCACGTGCTGGTTTGTTTATGGCCTTTCAGCGCCCCGTGGCTATTCCCGGTGTTAAGATGGCGGATTTTTTACGGCATAGCACGACGAATGTTCGTAATCCCGATCGGCAAGAGGGTGAAGATTTGATTCCGATGAAGGAATTTCGTCAGGAACTCAAGGACAATATGAAAAAACTCGAGATGGACATGCAATTTGCACGTCGCTATGTGAATGACGGGTTTTCCGGTGGTGAAATGAAGCGAGCGGAAATATTACAACTCGCAATGCTGCAACCCACGTTCGCCATCTTAGATGAAACCGATAGTGGCCTCGATGCGGATGCAGTCCGCCTAGCAAGCGAAAGTATTGCGGAGATTGGTCGCGCTAAGATGGGGTTATTAATCATTACCCACCACGATAAATTACTCGTACACAATCCCCCCGAGTTTACGCATGTGATGCTAGGCGGACGGATTGTTGAAACAGGCGGGACTGAATTGGCGGAAGAACTACACGAAAGCGGATATGAAAGAATTCGTGCGGCCTACCCAGATGCAGAAGCACAAAATGAGGCGATGTCTTCGAGTGAAGTAACATCCTAACTACTAAAACAAGCTCGCGATGACACCGGGACTACAAAAAAAGTTATAGGTTAAATTATGGCAACAGAAATCACTTCAAATGAAAAGTCCCAAGTTGTCGATGAAATCAATAAATATGATTTCCGTACTGAGAACGAGGCGGTTTTTAAAGTTGAAAAAGGGATCAATGCTGACATTGTTCGGCAGATCTCAGAGATGAAAGACGAACCCCAGTGGATGCTGGATTTTCGGCTTGAAGCGTTGGAGGTTTTTGAAAGCAAACCGATGCCCGAATGGGGTGGTGATATAGACATCGATTTTCAGGATATCTATTACTATCTCAAGCCAACCGAAGGCCAAGGCAAGACTTGGGATGAAGTGCCCGAGGAAATCAAAGATACGTTCGAGCGTCTAGGGATTCCACAAGCGGAACGCGAATATCTCGCGGGTGTAAAAGCTCAATTTGATAGCGAAGTTATTTACGGCAGCGTATCTGAAGACCTCGATAATCTAGGGGTCATCTTTACCGACACCGATACGGCCCTCAGGGAACATCCAGAATTGTTGCGAGAGTATTTTGGTACGATTATTCCATCCTTGGACAATAAATTTGCAGCTTTGAATTCAGCGGTATGGTCTGGGGGTTCGTTTATCTATATCCCGCCGGGAGTTAAAATCGAATTTCCGCTGCAAGCATATTTCCGTATTAACGCAGAAAATATGGGCCAGTTTGAACGAACGTTGATCATCGTCGATGAAGGGGCGGAGATCCACTACGTTGAAGGCTGTACCGCTCCAATGTATTCAAGTGATAGTTTGCATTCGGCGGTTGTTGAAGTCATCTGTAAAAAGAACGCACGTTGTCGTTATACCACGATTCAAAACTGGGCAAATAATATTTATAACCTAGTTACAAAACGAGCTGTTTGTATGGCCGACGCGACAATGGAATGGGTCGACGGCAATTTGGGCAGTCAGTTGACGATGAAATACCCAGCGGTATACATGATGGAACCAGGCGCCCATGGTGAGATATTATCGATTGCATTTTCCGGCAAAGGTCAACATCAGGATGCAGGCGCTAAACTGGTTCACGTGGCACCCAACACGACGGGTCAAATCATCTCGAAATCGATTTCTAAGGATGGTGGACGCAGTAGTTATCGTGGTTTGGTAAAAGTCGAAAAAGGTGCTCATAACGCTAAGAATAATGTAGTTTGTGATGCTTTGATTCTCGATGCAGATAGCCGTAGTGATACCTATCCGTATATCGAAGTCATGGAACAAGATGTTTCCATTGGACATGAGGCCAGCGTATCACGGATTGGTGAAGAACAATTGTTTTATTTGACGAGTCGCGGTTTGAGTGAAGCCGAAGCAAGTGCGATGATCGTCAACGGCTTTATCGAACCTTTGGTGAAAGAGTTGCCAATGGAATACGCTGTGGAAATGAATCGATTGATCCAGCTCCAAATGGAAGGTTCCGTCGGGTAATGCTCGACGGACTGGCTTTGCCATTCTTCGACGGCAATCCAATATCACGACCTATTCAAAATCCATAACAGTCTTTGAAGATGAGAAATAAGGGCTAACTAGAGCTAGTAAATAGATATGACAGATACGATGACAACTGCCGAATTCAATAGAGCAGGTTTTGATGCATTCGTTGCGTCACGCCAAGAACCTGAATGGATGCTCGCGGAACGCCTGCAAGCTTGGTCGCAATTCAGTGACATGCAATGGCCAGTACGGCAAGACGAAGAGTGGATGCGAACAGATATCCGCTTGTTTAAATTGCAACAATATCATCTGGCGTTAGACTCCCTGAACGCTTTGCCCTCTGGAATTACCCCATTGCTCGACAGCGACATAACGTTAGGGGGACATGTCCATACGGTCGACGGGCGTTGTGTGTCGAGTGTAATTGCGGAACAATTACAACAGCAAGGCGTTATTTTCGGTTCCCTTGATGACTTGACAGCGGAACACGCAGATCGATTTGAGACGGCTCTACTAAAGAGTGCCTATAATAGGCAAGCCGATCGGTTTGCGGCGTTGCATTCGGCGTTTTGGTCTGGTGGACAGTTTCTGTATGTTCCGCGTGGCTTACACGTAACAGAACCACTACATATATTGTCAGTCTTGACCGACGGGGCGGCGGATCTGGGGCATACTCTAGTTGTGCTGGAAGACGGTGCTAGTGCTACGTTGCTAGCAGAAACGGCAAGCGAACAAGAGGATGCTGGCGGATTTCATTGTGGGGGCGTAGAACTTGTTGTCGGCAACGGAGCGTCATTGCGTTATGTGAATCTGCAGAACTGGGGTTCAAAGGTCTGGCATTTCTCTCAACAAAAAGCAGTTCTGGGACGTGATGCCAATCTCCAATGGACTTCAGCAGCGATTGGTAGTCGCCTAGCTAAAGTTAATCAACATGTAACCCTAGCTGGTGAAGGTGCCAATTCACAGGTAAATGGAGTCTTGTTTACGCAGGGTAGCCAACATCTCTCCTATCACACTTTGCAACACCATCAAGCGGCTCATTGCAACAGCGATTTCTTGTACAAGTCGGCATTGCAGGATAAATCGCAGACGGTATGGCGTGGAATGATTCGCGTGGATGAAGGTGCTCAGCGGACAGACGGATACCAGCGGAATGACAATCTATTGTTGTCAAACCAAGCTCGAGCGGACTCAATTCCCGGTTTGGAAATAGAAGCTGACGACGTTCGCTGTACCCATGGAAGTACTAGCGGAATGGTCGATGAAGAGCTGATTTACTATGCCATGTGTCGAGGGTTTACTCGTAAAGAAGCTATCCGGCTAATAGTAACAGGTTTTTTCCAACAGATATTCGATCGTATAACGATCGATAGTGTCCGTGATGCACTGGGTTTGGCGATTGCACGACGAGTGCGAGATTACGAGTAACGGACGGTTTTCGGGAGTAGAATATGTCGACGGATTTTCAACACGCTATTACCGTGGACGAACTCGCTGATCCGGGTACGATGATGCTGGAAATTGATGAACGATTGGTCGTGTTGGTACATGCAGAAGGCGAATTTCATTGCATCGATGATGTTTGTACGCACGATAGCGGACCGCTTTCTGATGGTGAGTTGCAGGGTTGTCAATTGATTTGCCCGCGGCATGGAGCAAAGTTTGATGTTCGTACCGGGCAGGCGATGACCTTTCCAGCAATCCGTGCGACAACTGCTCACGAAGTAAAAGTCGACGATGGCAATGTATATGTTAAAATCAATAATGAGTGAGCGAATTGATCGCCCACTTTTGAAATGCTCAACGGTTGTTTGAGTCATTTAGTGTAGAAATAGAATTTGATATATGATTCTTTTAAAGGGGTAAACAATGGCTGTTACAGAAGATCACGTTCTGGAAGAACTGAAAAAGGTGATCGATCCAGAATTGTTTGTTAATATTGTTGATCTCGGTTTGATTTACGCTGTTAATTTGTCTGATAGCGAAACTGAGGGGCAGCAGGACGTTCAAATTGACATGACCATGACGAGCCCTATGTGCCCGGCGGGGCCGCAATTGATCGGCAACAGCAAACAAGTCGTTTCTGCATTGGAAGAAGTTAGCGAAGTAGAAGTCAAGATTGTCATGGATCCGCAGTGGACCCCAGATCGCATGACCGAAGACGCTCGGGATCATTTAGGCATCTTTTAACACGTTGCTTGAATTAATGGAAACTCGTGAAACTGTTTATCTACGAAATGGTGTGTGGTGGGGGGGCTGCCCTGCCCTCTGACTGTGATGGCGAATTAGATCATATTGATGATTTTCTGACACTGCCTGCGCTCGTGGCGGATGGTTCGTCAATGCTACTCTCGGTGGCTCGGTATTGTCAGACCTTGCCTTCAGTTGAAATAGTGGCCACGGTAGACAGTAGATTGGAATCGCTAGCACGTACGCTTAAATCACGTGGTGTCATAGTGCAAATGGTGGACATAACTAACCCCTGGCCGCAATTTGTAGATGCTTGTTGTGACGCTGATAAGTGTATTGTGATTGCGCCCGAATTAAATTCACTTTTATTGCTAGCCGTTGAGAAATGCAACACTTGTGCACCCGGGAAGTTGGTAGGACCTGGCGATGATTTACTTTCCCTAGGGGTCAATAAGGTGCTATTGCATCAATGGGCGGATGCTCACGCAATACTAATGCCCGACTGGGCGCACATACTCAAGGGAAGTCGCGACGTTTCGCAGCTTAACGGCACTCTAGTGCTTAAGCCAATAAACGGGGCGGGTGGTATTGGGATACGGAAAATATCGGGCCGCGGTTTACCTAGCGATGGCGAGTGGTTAGTAGAAGAGTGTGTGCGAGGCGAGTCATATAGTGTATCGGCCATTTTTCATCAGAACGGATTCACTATGGTTCCACCCTGGCGACAAGAACTTGGGGGCGCAGACGGATTCGAATATGTTGGAGGTTCGATTTGTGATGATGTGCACGTCATTGAGCGATTAAACGAATGGGCGTATGAGGTGTTCAACGTGCTGCCTAGTGCAAACTCGCGTGGTTGGATAAGCCTCGACGTAATCGTAGCAACGGAAGAAATCTATATGATAGAAGTGAATTCCAGAATTACAGCGTCCTTTGATTCAATAGGCGAACTCTCAAGCTTTGTTCCTTATCAGGAACTACAATCGACGAACGTTACTGATCTGATGTCCGCCGCCATTTGGGGGAATGAGAGATCGACGTAGTTCGCATACTTTAGTGTCCGTAGGTCGTCACTCCGGGCGGCGCGGGACTTGAGCAGTGTAAGTTTGTCGGCGGATAGAAGTTGGGCGATACGAGCGGCTATGGAATCACTGGTGCAACTCCAGTCAGGTGCCAATATGGTATTACCTAAGGTTGGTTCTACATCTCGGACAAAGGAAAGGCAATCAAACATGATTGTTGTAGGATTTGCGCCGTCACTACTAAGAAAGTCAGTAAGGACTTCCCAACTGGAAATTGCGAACGTTAGACATCTAGTTCGAGCAAGCCTCGAGGTGTTAAGGGACATCGCTTGAACCGCGTTGAGATGTGCCTGTTCGTCGGTGAGGCTGAATTGGCGTTGCCAATGGCGTAAACGGTCACCAGCGTGCCCTCCGCCAACGATAACTACGTTTATTGAATCAGTTTGCTGCGTCAGCCACTGCACAGCATTCTCAATGGCTGATCTGTCTGAAGAGTCGCCCAGCAGACTTCCACCGATCTTGATCACATGTAATGGCAATGTTGAATGTTGCTCAAGCATTTACTTTCTAGCCTCGAGGTGTTTTGCAAGAAGTACGGCCACGGCATAAGCCGGAGCAACACGTGATCGTTCGCCAGTAAATAGTTTAAGAATAGGAAGTTGCTGTGAAATGCAATCAGTGAGGAAATCACCATGACCAGTAAGGATGATTTGTTGGGGCGGATGTTGCATATCCCGAATGACTAGCCGCAACGCATCGTCAAGAAGAGAGACCAATCGGGTTTTAATTTGTTGTGATAAACTTAACGCATCTTCGTTGCTAAATTGCGTGGGGCATTCGCAGACGCTGCGGGCTAATCGAGCGTGGGCGTATTGGCGCGTGGCCGGTTTGCCATCGGCTGTCTCGCAGCAGGTAATGTCTTCAGTGGCATCACCTGTTATTAGAAAAGCGTCTTGGGTAGTGGCGAACATCTCGCGTGCTAATGGGATTCGACGATTGTCCAACTCAGCAATATCAAGCAAGGCGCAAAGTGGAGTCCGTTGAATACCGCAATAGAGTAATTGTCGCGACTGTAATCGATCCACATCGGACAAATTGTTCGGGACTGGTATTCCGCAGTTAAGGGGGATGATATCAACCGTTGTGGAACCGATATCCAAGAGGATGTTAGATTGATTTGGATCCGAAGCTGCAGCAAGATTGGCAATTGCGTGCCAGTTCGATGCGGCAACGCTGTTCCATTGCTCGGAGCTTTGAGCAGGTGTAAGCCAATCTCCGTCAATACGATAGACGTAAATGTTGTCGGGACTCGTCGCTGCCTTAACGACCGCGTTGGCAATGAATTGGACCCCCTGTTGCTTGGATTCAAAACAATCGGCAATTTCCCCCGTCATCGTTACGGCGAGAAAGTTAGCGCTGACGTCGTTGATGATGTCACGTAGCACCTCGACCAATTGATGAGACTGATTCCACAGTGGGAAATACCGAGCTGCGGTGAACGTTCCATCCGCCGAGGCAGCCTTGATGTTAGCGCCGCCGATATCGAGCCCGAGAACTTGGCGCTGCATGTTAGAGCCCTTTGTCTTCGAAATGAAACGCTAACGCATAAGCCTTGATCGCTCTGCCTAGGCAGGGCCAACAATCTTTCGATGATGACTCACTGATTGCACTAGTTGGAACTAGTTCCACCAAGACATGGACGCAGTTTGTGCGTGCACTTTGTTCCATACCTGTTTCACTTCCGCAGTGACTTTAGGATCCTTGAGAGGGGCAAGATAGTCGATGTCGACACCACCAGAAGCTGTGACCACAAGACCGCGGGTTGATTTAATGAAACTTGTTTCAGTGCTGACGTGCTTGGGCGTGAACCACATACGGTGCGAAATGGTTTTCGTTGTTGCGAGCAAGTGAGGCAGTTCCAAATCGGCGCGATCTAGAAGACTGTTGCTGCGAATGATAGCCGCAGCGACACACATGTCCATAATATTACGAAGTTCGCCAAACACGGGGTCTGCTTTACTTAAGTTATCATAGCGATCCGTCATCATATCTGCCCATCTCTGTGCAGCGGGATCTTGTTGTTGAGCTCTAGCCGGACCGTTGTTGCCTTGGCGTACTTCTGTTTCGGTCATGGCCTTAACGCCTTGGCCGCGAATTTCCCATGCTAGACCTTGGCCGTCGGTCGCGACACTCTTGTAATTACAGGCCAGCCACCAGCGTGGATTGATGTTTGGATTGTTGAGGCTCACGGAATTACGTGCACCTGAAATAAACCCTGGTAGGACTTTGGAGCCGTGCCCAGTAATTTCCATGGCAATTTGCTTCATGCGGATATCAGCGGCTAGCATGACTCGAGCAAAATGACTTGATCCTGGCACGCCATTTATCGATACGACTTGGTTACCCATCGCTTGTTTCAACTGAGGTGCAAGAATTTGCGGGTTGCGAACGCCGGCACGTGAAAGTTGTTGTAATTTCGCAGCGTAGTTAGCGACGCCTTGTCGTGTAGGGTCAATCGAGCAACTGATCCGCTGAGGTTGGGGAGCATTAACTGCTCGTAATGCAGTAAGCAAATTGTCGAGTTGAAGTACAGGCATTCCAGTGGTAACGCCAACGACATGCAGGTTGTCGTCGATTTTCCAGCCTTCACCAGGACCGGCGAGAATAATATCGTTGATTTCTGGGTATACCAAGATGTATTGGATACGTTGTAATCCAGCCAAGTATTTAACTTCGTCTGGCAAAGCGCCTTGGTTATTTTGAACAGCGTCAGCAATTGCGGCCTCTAGTCCACGCAGTGAAATCATCCGCAATTCGGTTGACTCAGCCATTTTGGGCGAGGCCGGATTGAAATTCGCTCGCATTTCACGCAACAGCAAATCACGGCTTTCGGCATCAGCATTCGCGACGACGCCATTTGTATCGATGGAAATACCACCAACAGAGTTGTTTCGGAATTGGTTATTATTATTGCCCCCAATAATCTGGCTGGTCGATAATGCCAATAGAGCAAAAATGCACGCACGACAAAATGTAATGTGACGACTCGTCATAACCGAACTCCTAATTGGTTTTGAGAGGGTAGTTGTTCCGAACTAATCTCTCGTTACTTTTCTCTGTTTGTGTTGTGGTTTTGGATACGGATATTTATCCGTATCCCAGATAGATCAAATTCAACACGTTAAACAACATGAGCTACGCGAACACACTGTTAATGAGGAAAAATGACCCATCGAATAAGACTTCGACATTTCCGAGGCGAAAATGTAACAGTTTATCTCTGTCTAGAATAATCGGCTTTGCCCGTATTTACAAGAAAAGTTTACCTAATCCGTTTTTCTTCCCAAGTTGCTTAGCTTTATTATTATCAAGATACACGTTAATGGAATAGCGTAAGGTGATTCGGAGCCACAGTTTTTGAATAAATGGGCTGAATCAACGGAATTTTAACGTTTGTCGTGTGTGCGGGTATATAGAGTGTTCATTTTTGATACACTATAGACACGTGGTAATTGCATCCGCTTAACTGGTCTATAATCATGGATTCAAAGTTTTCAATGCTAGCATATTTAGTTATACGCGAAGGAACCAAGTGGACGGATGTTGTTCGTCTTGAGGCTGGCAAGACATCGACCATAGGTAGGGCCTCCACAAACAAGGTAGTCATTCGTGATGAGCGAGCGAGTCGCATTCACGCTGAATTGTTTTTCTCGAATGGTACGTGGATACTCCGCGATTTGGAAAGTCGCAATGGGACGCTGATCAATGGTGAATCGACGACTGGCGATTATGAGTTAAATCCACAAGATTGTATTCGCATCGCCAATTGTCATATATCGTTTGTGACCGATTTGTCATCGGCCTTTCCGGAAAATATTGAAACCGATACAGGGGTGCTTTTGAAGCACCTCGCTGCAGATACCAATGAAGCCGATTTCGATGGTATCGCCGTTGAACTTGCTGATCTAAAGGAAGCGGATGAAGTAGACAGCCACAACAGTCAGTTCCCCACGACGATTACGCACCGTAAGGGACAAACGAAATTACTCGATCGTCAGTCGCAATCCAAAGGAGTAAGTGATGCAGTGGCAAGCCTATGCCGCATCGCATTTGAATTAGCCAATCAAAATGATGAAAAAGGAATTGCGGACACTGCTTTAGACGGGATTTTTGATGGCACAAAATCAAACGCTGCCGCTTTGCTTCTTGCGCCATATGATCTAGAAGAACTACCAACGAGCAACGACGTAACCGTGATCGCTTGGAAAACGGTCGGAACGCCTAAGTATCATCAACTCACAAAACATCTGGCTAAGACAGTGCTTGAGAGTGGCGAGGCTGTGTTAGGTCGTGACATCGGTGATGACAGTCAAATTGCTAGTCGTGATAGTAAGGGTGAAATTACGTCGACAAGTATTATTTGTGCACCTGTGAGATATGACCAACAAATCGTTGGGCTGTTACATGCATACTCGACCACCGGTGAGAGCTCGCTTACGCCAGATGACCTCGAATTCATTCTGGCTTTAGCCGACAATGTTGGACTTGCTTTGAAGAATCTTAGCCGTGAAATGGAGTTAGTTGAAGATTTGTCGCAATCGCGTAATGAGATTCAACAACTGCGGAGTCAACTTGAAGCTGAATCGGAGATGATTGGAATCAGCCCAGCCTTGGATCAAGTGAAGCAAGATATTGCACATGCAGCTCCGAGCCGCGCTACGGTTTTGATCCGCGGAGAAAGCGGAGTGGGTAAGGAATTGATTGCCAGAGCAGTACATTTCGCCAGTCCACGTAAGAAAGGACCATTTGTCTGTTTGAATTGCGCAGCGCTGTCAGAATCGTTGCTTGAAAGTGAATTGTTTGGCCATGAAAAAGGAGCGTTTACGGGGGCGACAGATCGTAAAATAGGAAAATTTGAGGCGGCAAATCTTGGGACGTTAATGCTCGACGAAATCGGTGAAATGAGTTTGGCGGTTCAGGCTAAGTTCCTCCGTGTGTTAGAAGGCCATTCATTTGAGCGTTTAGGTGGTAATCAATCAATTGAAACTGACGTTCGGGTCATCGCGGCAACGAATCGAGAACTCGAGGTTGCTGTTGCGGAAGGTGAATTTCGTCGCGACCTGTACTTTCGTTTAAACGTGGTGGAAATGTTAGTTCCACCGTTGCGTAAACGCCCCGAAGACATTGAGCTATTGATGTATTACTTTTTGGATAAATTTCGTTCAGAAACCGGTCGTAAAATCACCGGGTTTACTGATGAAGCGATTGCTGAGTTGCAGAAGTATAAGTGGCCGGGAAACATTCGAGAATTAAAGAACATTATTGAACGAGCGGTAGTGTTATGCCGCAACACGGTTATTGATGTTGGTGATTTGTCGTTATCCAATCTGATGACAACCTCCGATACGACGGGGATTATATTGAATGCCAGTTCCTATGAACCCCATAGCCTGGAAGAGATTGAGCGATTCCACATTAAACGGACTCTGGATTATCACGATTGGAACAAAAGTCGTTCCGCGAGCGTATTGGGGGTGGAACGTTCGACGTTAGATCGAAAGATTAAGCGTTACGAATTGGTTCGGCCCAACGTAAAGTCAGATCTTTGAGGTTGCTAGTTGTTAGTCGGATTGAAAATTAGATGGCTTCTCGGTCTCTGTTCCTCTGCGTTAAAGCCATCCGTGGGAGGCTGAGTGCAATGGCGAGAATTATCGTTTAGCGTTGTGGATTATCTATATTTAACTGTGCAAGTAGCTGTTGGAGGCGATATGATTATTTCCGCTTCTGATATCTCGGTCATTATCCCGGCCATCAACGAGCAGGATAACATCGCAGGCGCCGTTGAATCTGCATTTATTGCCGGAGCAGGCGAGGTTTGGGTTGCCGACGGCGGAAGTACCGATAGCACAATTGAATACGCTTGTCAGGCTGGAGCGTTGGTGTGTTGTGGTGATACAGGGAGAGCGGTGCAGCAAAACAATGGCGCCAAGCATGCCACGAAAACGGTTTTGTGTTTCCTGCACGCTGACAATCGCCTTGACTCAGCAGCACTGCAACAGGCAGCGGTCTATTTTTCCGAAGATGAAACAAACAGGTGGTCTTGTTTCTACCAACAAATAGAAGCAAAAGGGATTGGATATTCGTTATTACAGTGGGGCAACGCCTGGCGTGCGCGATGGTCAGGGCGTGTGTACGGAGATCAAGCAATAACGGTCACGCGGGAGCTATTCGAAGGTATTGGGGGGTTCCCTAAAGTTGAGTTGATGGAAGACGTGCTGTTGAGCAAAATATTACGGCGTCTGGGCTTGCGACCGCGTGTGCTAGATGGGCCCGTAAAAATTTCGCCGCGGCGTTGGATGAAAAAGGGGATCCTGCGACAAACCTTGAGTAATTGGTGGTTGCTCCTGCAGTTACGACTAGGCACAAAGCCTAATCAGCTCGCTAAGCACTATCGTCGCCATGATAGATGATTGGGAACGCGAACTTGTTACGCATCGTTTTGAGCGTCTATTGTCTCTTCGACCCATTGTCCGATTTCATGTTCATACTCGTTGTCTTCGGACTCAAGCACTAACTGGCGATGGTAGTCGGCAGCTCCTTCCTGCTTAAGGTGTGCTTCGTAGGCATCGTGAAACCTTTCCCCAGGGTCCGCGGCGATCAGACGCCGGCAAAAATTTGTTAACAACGCCGTATTGCCGATTCCTTTGGGAATGAAATCATCGACCTGCTGCGGCAAGTCAATTTTGGCTTGGATCATCTCCTTATAGGTTTTTTTGCCCGCGAATGGATTGCGTCCAGATATCAGCTCAATCAATACGTATCCTAAGCTAGCTAAGTCACTTAAGGGCGTCGCTTTTTCCCCCCTAAGAACTTCCGGAGCAGCATACGCTGGCGTGCAAGTGCGTTGCTCTGGTGGTTCATCAATAGTAAAGGCTGAACCGATGTCGATAATCTTCGCGGCGCCTGTCCGCTTAATCATGATATTGCCCGGTTTGATATCCCCATGTACGATCCCACTGCGGTGCAGTGCTTCAAGTGCACTGAGGCATTCGCGAACAATCGCGACGGCACACCCGGGATGGAACTGAGGTTGCTTAGGACCGTCGGTAATGATGACATTATTGATATGCTTCCAACGGCGAGAAGAAACTCGATCTTCAAGTTTGGCTAACCGCTGGTTGTTCAGCAATACTCGCAGGTCAAGTCCATCGATCCATTCCATCACCAGCATGCGAATCCGTTTGCGGTCGACGAAATCTTGCACGTCGAGAAGATTGTCATGCTGGATTTGCGCTATTTGCATCGCAACGCGGGCATGACGTTTCATGGTATTAGCATACGAAGATTCGTCGGAAAAACGTTCCGGCGAAAATATTTTGATGGCGATGGGTAATGTAAAGCCATCCGCACCTTTGCGCTGCGATAAATAGACCTTTCCTTGACCGCCGGAGCCGAGTAGTTTGGTTAAGTGGTGATAGGTAGCCCAACTTAAGCGTTGTTGGTCGACAATTGCTGTATATTCATCAAACAGTTGTTTGTCAGATTGCGAAGATGCCGTATTCGCATATGTAACCGTCGGTTGTGCTAGTGGTTGCGTAACAGTGATGGTTAACGGGCGTCGTCCACCCTCATCTAGTTGAATATCTTCCATGCTGTTGTTTAGAATCCCCGACCTTCCACATTGCTGCTCTTGAGATGTTGGAAGTTTACTTTGATCGACAAGTTAGGTCTAGTGGGGGACATGAAATGGTGTGATTAGAGCGGTTTCGCGGAATTGAAGAAACAAGGTTGATCCCATAAGATCTAACAAAGGAAGCTGATTAATTATTGGTCGCTTGCAGTCCGCAGCGGGAATCCGACTTGCTTGTCGACAACATTCAAAATATCTTTATTTGCTAAATAACGCCGCAAGTTATCACAGACAAATTCGATGGTGTCGGGCAGGCGATTCTCAGATTGAGCGCCGACGTGAGGTGTAATAATAACATTATCCATGTTCCACAGTGGACTCGTCGGTGGTAGTGGTTCGGTTTCGACGACATCGAGCCCCGCACCACTAAGGTGACCGTTTTGGAGCATAGCGATTAGGTCATTTTCAACGATGATGGGTCCGCGGGCAACATTCACGACAACCCCTCCTTGTTTTAGCAGTCCGAGTGTACGTTGATTAATCATTCCGTGAGTTTCTTTGTTTAAAGGCACGCATAAGATAAGACAATCGATTTCGGGTAGCAGCGTTTCAAAATCGTCACTGTGCACTAATTGGTCCACGTACGTTGGCTTGTCCCACGGAAATTTATCTGAAGCAACGATGCGATTGCCCCAAGGTGCAAGTACTTCGGCAATACGACGGCCATTACCACCAAACCCAAGAATGCCTACCGTCTTACCGCGGAAGTCCATGGTTGGTCGTCGCACGAATTCTCGCTTATCAAGAGCACGAAAAAATGTCAGCGCGCTGCGATAAACCCCGAACATCAGTGCCATCGTTTGTTCAGCGACTTGGTTGGCAAATAATCCTGAAACACTTGATACAACAATATCCGAATCAATTACACTAGGTTTCAGGCAATGGTCTAAGCCGGCCGCAGAAGACTGAATCCACTTGAGACGGCCCTGTTCTACGACTTCTTCCCATGGCATTGGAACTTTGGCATGCCCAATGAAAATATCGGCCGAGAGAATCTCGTGTGCAATTTTGGATTGGCCGGCATTAATAACCTCAATTTCAGTGCTTGTCGTGCCGATTTGTTTAGCTTGCGAGTCGGACAGTGGAAAGCACAGTACGACACGTTTAGTTTGTTGAGTCAAGGTAGAATGAAAACCGGAGCAAAAGGAAATTAATAGAATATTATTAACGTATCAGAATGTACGACTGGCAAACCTTAACTTTTCTATGATAATAGAGGTTCGCAGACTAAACTATCCAATACACCAAGGAATGCTTAATTGGAGCAGAGTTGGTGTACTAATAAATGCAATGTTCCGAGGAGAATATCACTGAAGGCTTCAACAAAACAATTTGGAAAAGTAGCTATCTTGGTTTTGGTGTTACTGCGACTGTCAGTTGGTTGGCACTTTTTTAAAGAAGGTGCGAACAAAATGGACGGCGGTTTTTCGTCGACTGGTTTCCTTAGTTCCGCAAAAGGCCCGTTTTCAAGTGGCTTTCAAGCGATGCTGTGGGACATCGACGGTAAAATCCGACTATGCTACCAATCCTCACGGCCGTCGCAACCTGGTGGATGGTCAGAACCATCTTACGATACAAGAACGGTTGCGGATCACTGGAAAGCATATCAAGCAGACGTCATCGCTTATCAACGTCTGGAAGGGGATTTGGCAAAAGCAGCTGTCAGTATTGTCAAACGTCGTGTTGATCAGCTTAACGAGTTTTTTAGGGTTAATCACGATGATGTGATTAAGCTCTTTAATCAAATGGAACGACGCGAAAAACAGCTTAAGACAGAGGCGATGTCGGGAGTGACTAGCTTGCGAGCTCAAGGGTTACAATTAGAAAACGAAATCAAATCGAGCCGTACCACAATGCTGGCTAGTATTGATTTGATTTGGGATGGTTTGGAACGTGAGCTCAATGCTTTAGGTACTCGGGCCCCGTTACCCTTAGGAGAAATTAATGCGCCAGCGATTGCTGCAAATCAACTCGATAGTTTTATACCTTGGTTTGATATAGTCGTTGGTCTGGGTTTGCTGCTTGGGCTTTGCACCCCTGTTGCCGCTTTGGCTGGCGCTGGGTTTTTGTTATCCGTTATTTTAAGTCAATTCCCCGGCTCCGCTGGGGCTCAACCTACTTATTACCAAGCAATAGAGATGTGTGCCCTGTTGGTCATTGCATTTGCTGGAGCGGGAAAGTATGTTTCACTAGATTCGATTCTGGGTCACTGTAATTGCTGCCGTAAGCACACAGCTAAGTCCGAGAATCAGACAGAGGAGAAAGAATGAAGCTTACACCGGAAGAAAAAGAAGTTGGTAAAGGCAATTATTATGACGCGATC
>JABHUV010000298.1 GCA_018658605.1 Planctomycetaceae bacterium
TATTTTGGCGCCGACAAGGTTCAGATGGTTTAAATCCTTGAAACCGGAAATTGTCGTCGTGCAATCGTCGGTTAAAAGCGGACCCGAAAATCCCGTGTTATATAAGAGTGATAAGCTCTGCAATCGCTTTAGGGGTGCTAGGGCGTGGACGCCTTTATCAGTGATCCCAACTAAGCTCAAATCAAGAACCTGTAGTTGCGTGAGCTTGGCCAAATCCGACATACCCGCATCAGTTAGCCTGTTACCATAAAGGATCAACAACTCAAGGTGCTCAAGAGAACTTAGATCCGATAGTGCCTTATCGGTGATCTTCAACTTCTCAAAGGCCGTTTTTTTCAGATTCAGACATCGAAGTCGGCTGAAGCCCGCAATGATTGGCATTGAATCGTCCGAGATATTTTCGCAAACCTCAAGATCCAGCGACCGCAGGTTTGCCAGATTGGATAGGCCGTTAATCGTGGCGTCAGATATGCTCGTGCTTCCGAGTCGCAGGCACCGCAAAGATGTCAATTTCCCGAGCCCCTCGACGACCGTCTCATCCATGCCGGTACATAATTGCATATCGAGTCCGGCAAGCAGTGGTATCCCTTTGAGTTGCTCAAGTTGTTTTGCGTGTATTTCATTTCCTGCCAAATCAATTACAAACTTGCATTGAGCCGTTTTGAAGAGGGAAATCACCGCGGGATTAAACGATCCGTTTTCACCTGGAGTAAGTCGCACGATGGGTGTTGCCAATACTGTTTCTGGTTCCGGCGCGTTATAGAGGTGGCTATAAAAGACTAAGGCGTTGTTATCGTCCTCGGCACCACTGGCTCCCAAACTCTCATGCTCGGTTTGCAGAGCGTCCAAACTTGCTTTCATCTTGTTCGAAAAGGCGTTGACTATCGCATTGGGAATCGCCACGCTTGTCGCATCTGTATATTTAATGTCGTGGACATAAATCACACCTTGTTCGCGAAGAAACAAACAGGCGTTGGCGACGACCGGATGCGACCAACTATCGCCGCCGGCATTAGGTATCAGCAGTTTTCCATGAACTGTAAACCCCGACTCGTCCGCTTTAATTAATGCCACAACGCCGTTTTGATAACGAAAAATGAATCGATTATCCGCATAAATCACAGCGGCGGACCCGACTCCGGGACCTCGCCGTTTCCAAAGTACTTCTCCGCTCACTAGGTTGAGACAGGTCGGCAGACCATTGTTGCTCCCATGGCCACCAAATATATACTCACCCAACGCGACGACTCCTCCGTGATGGTTTTGAAATTGATTTCCCTGTAAACGATAAATTTCCGTTGCGGAAGTACGGTTATCGGCGTCGGATGTGAGTTTTAAAAGTACACTCCCGGCGTTGTAACCATTGGCCGAGAAAACAAGGTCGTTTTTAACGATGGGCGTCGGAATATTGGCAATATTTGCGGAGATGTCGTTGTATCCCCAGAGGAATCGACCGTCATCGCAAGCAACCCCTATGAGACCACGTCCAACGAGCTGAACATATTGATCAATTTTACCGACGCGAGTCCTTACAATCGACGAAAACGAGGCTCCGTCCCCGCCTTTATCGCCTAGGACGGGTGCGGGTGTCTTCCAAACCAGTTTTCCTGTGGCTTTGTCTAATGCCACCAACAAGGCGTCGTCACCGCCCGGGGTACAAATCAGGTATTTACCGTCAATCAGTGGGGATTCACCATAACCTCGGCCTGATTGTAGCTTTCCCTGAAACTCAGCAATAAAATCTACGTGCCAACGGATTTCACCGGATCTTGCGTTGAGGCACGACAGTTCACCATCAGGATCAAGGGCATAAAGATAATCCCCGTCAACCGTGGGCGTGGACAAGGCATGGCGTGCCGACTCGCCGATCTTCGTTTTCCACAGTATTTTACCGGTCTGTTCCTCCAGTCCGTATGCAAAAATAACACCAGATTCACTACCGATCGTGTGAAGCAAGCCGTTACTAACAACCACGCTGGCATAGCCTTCCCCAAGGTGCTCGGTTTTCCACTTAAGACGGGGGCCTTCTGCGGGCCAAGATTTGAGGAGGCCCGTTTCCTTTGAGACGGCGTCTCGGTTTAGGCCTCTCCATTGCGGCCAATCATCTGCATAGTTCGCCAGCGCACTGACAGTCAAAAGGGTCACCGCCATCAGAAATCGATAAAACGGTTTAACCAAACGGGGAGACATGGGGGCTTGCACTTTTCGATCCATTGTAACGTTCAGCTGAAAGAGGCTTTTCGGGCCCTGCAAAGTTTATCTTATGCAACCTGCATCCTAACGGGTATTATGGTAGCTAGACAAGTTGACATCCCTCATTGGCATGCGTTGCTCACGTAGATGGAGGTGTCGTGCCCGAACTTTTCCATCCCCTTTCCTCCCCCCGACTTGCAGTCGTCTACAACGATAGCGAAGATAGAAGGAGGGGATTGGTAGAAACCAAATATTGAGAAAACAATGAAAAACAAACTATCGACTCTACTCTCTTTATTATTCCTTGCTGCAACACAACTTGACGGCCAAGACGCTACTCAGGACGAGTTTAAGCGACCCCAAGCTAGACATCGAACCAGCCTGCATGTACCGAACCCATGGTTAGGATATGGGCATGATAATTCACCAGAAATCCAAGAAGCGATGTATCTTAAAGGGCCCGAGGAGATTCGCAAATTCTTTCTACAACAGACAAAGAAAAAACCAACTGCGCCCTTGAGTTTCCCCAAGTCCAGTGGACTGCGGATCGTTGCCACCGGTCATAGTTGGATGCAGCCCGGCTTTCGCACACTCCCAACAATTTCCAAGATGGCAGGCCTCAAACAACAACTGCGAATCAACAGCAGGGGTGGTGAGCGGGGTGCTGTCCGCATGATGTGGGAACTGGAAAACGGGATCCTCTCATCTCAAGGCAAGCCACAACCGGTGTGCATGGCTGCAATCACGACCGGACAGTGGGATGCGATGATGTGGGGTAGCTACACCAACGACCGCCCAGAATATTACCTCGCTTGGATCGACTACTGTCTGAAATATAATCCCAAAATGGAGTTCTTTGTTTTCAATGCGTGGCCCCAATATGCCGACGGTTTCGCAGCGCAGGACAGACAACCACATATTGAGAACTACCGTGCTCGAGCCCAGAAAATTGACGTGGAAATCTCCAAACGAATCGCCGTGCTTGATAAACACTATCCAGA
>JABHUV010000323.1 GCA_018658605.1 Planctomycetaceae bacterium
AACCCGTTTTTTGCGAAGATCGAGGTGAACCGTATTTGGAGTCACGTTTTTGGTCGAGGGATCGTTGACCCACCGGATGATTTCCGTGATACCAATCCACCAAGTAATGCAGCACTGTTGGAACGGCTTGCGAACGAGTTTGTTAAAAGTGGCTACGATCGAAAAGCAATCTTAGCGACGATGCTCAAAAGCCGAACATATCAAACAAGTTACCAACCCAACGATTTTAATTCAGATGATGTGAAGTATTTTTCACACTACCAGCCTCGGCTGTTAAGTGCGGAGCAATTGTTGGATGCTATTTGTCACGTCACCGATATCCCTGAAACCTTTAGTGGGTTACCGGTTGGAACCAAAGCGACTCAATTACCCGCACCGGACCTAGTTAAAAATGATTTTCTCAAAATATTCGGTCAACCAGATCGGCAAACGGTTTGCGCTTGCGAGCGCACCAGTGAATCAAATTTAAGCATGGCGATTCAGTTTTTTAACGGACCACTCGTATATGGAAAATTGCGAGATGAAAAAAATAGTTTCCGCAAAATGATCGAAGCGGGGAAAAATGATATAGAGATTATTTCTCAGTTGTATCAGCGTGCGGTTTGTCGATTACCAAGCGAAACCGAACTGCAGGCGAGTTTGGACCATTTGGCTTCCAAGGAAAATCGCGTTGAGGCGTTGGAAGATATTTGTTGGGCGATTTTGAACACGAACGAATTTTTGTTTCAACATTAATTTGAGTTAAATAATGAGTGATCGCGATTAGGGTAGCCACCTTTATCGGTTAAGGCATAGCAAATTGAAAATTATGAATAAATCTGTAATACAGTTGGTAGCATGCGTTTGTTTTAGCACAATGTGTTTAAATTTGTGGGCCGAGGAAGTCAGTTTCAAAAGCGCGGTTGCGCCTATTTTGATTGACAATTGTCTTGCTTGTCATGGATCCAAAAAAGCCGAAGGCGGCTATCGTGTTGATACTTATGAGCGTTTTTTGACAGCGGGTGATTCGGAAGCGGAGGCTATTACTGCGGGCAGTCCTGATGAAAGTGAATCGTTGCAGCGAATTATTGCCGAGGATGATTGTTTTCGAATGCCGTTAGAAGGCGACCCGTTATCAGAAGCGCAAATTTCATTAATAACCCAATGGATCAAAGAAGGCGCAAAGTATGACGCTGACGATCCGCAGGCCGTTCTTGCCAGTATTGTGCCCGCACCTACGTATCCCGATCCGCCAGAGACTTATCCACGTAGCGTACCGGTAACCGCTGTTGCATTTAATCCGGCGGGAAATCAACTAGTCGCTGGTGGTTATTACGAGCTCACGATATGGAACGTTGCGGATGGTTCGCTTATCCGTCGCATTAAGAATATGGCACAACGTACGTTTGCGATTCGTTTTAGCAACGACGGCACCACGATTATTGCTGGAGGCGGATCGCCAGGACAAATTGGGGAAGCTCGGTTGTTTGATGCTGAAACGGGGGAATTGCTGCAAGTGTTGGGTACCACCACGGATGTTGTTTTGGATGTCCAGTTGAACCCTAACGGAGATAAATTAGCAGTTGCTGGTGCGGACGGCGTGGTACAGATCTTTAATCTGGCCGACGGTAAACCAGCACGCACGATCACCAGTCATTCAGATTGGGTTATGGCTGTCGCTTGGAATCCTGATGGGACTCAAATAGCATCGGCAAGTCGAGATAAGACTGCTAAGGTGTTTGATGTGGAAACGGGAGAGTTATTGGTGACTTACGGTGGACATTCACAACCGGTCCAAGGTGTTGCTTTTCATCCCAACAATGAACTTGTCTATAGCAGCGGTAAAGACAACAAAATTCACTGGTGGAAGAAGACCGATGGCAAAAAGAGTGGGGAGTTAGCGTTAGGCGGTGAGGTCTTTAAATTGCAGCGATCGAGCGAATTTATTTTTACAGCCTCAGCTGATAAATCGGTGAGACAACTCGATGCGGCGGCCCAAAAGGAAGTGCGAAAATACGCAGGGCATGGTGATTGGGCGTTGTCATCCGCTCACCACGCTGCCACCAAACGTGTGGCTAGTGGTGGGTTTAATGGCGACATTCAAATTTGGAATGCCGAGGACGGTAAAAGTGTGATTAGTTTTGTGGCCGCGCCCGGTATCAGTAAAAAAGAGTAATCACTGATAAGCACATGGATCTTATTTGGGATGGCTCCCCGCGGGCGACATGGACGTTAATATTGGCTCATGGCGCTGGCGCGTCGCGGCATTCCGAGTACATGCAGTACTTTGCACAGCAGTTAGCACATCAGGGCGTTCAAGTAGGCCGGTTTAATTTTCCCTATATGATAAAAGCGATTGAGACCAAGCGGCGGCGACCGCCGGATCGAGCGCCGAAGTTGTTGGCTGCGTGGCGAGAAATAATCGAACGAGT
>JABHUV010000055.1 GCA_018658605.1 Planctomycetaceae bacterium
AGGGTCATTCAACAACAACAATTGAGCAACCGCTGAAACCGTCGTTTGCTTTAGATTGACAAACCGTTGAAGTACTTTTTGGCGTTGAGCAACATCCAACGATTCATCATTGCGCACAACCGACAGATAACCGACAACTGTATTCGTATCAAACCCCGTGGCACGAAATGGAGACTCTAACGTTCTCAACTGACATTTCTCGAGTAAGGTCAACACAACGTTCCAGTCCACCGTCTTGTCTTCTTCTGGAACCAAATGTATGGCTACAATATCCATACACAAACTCCCAAACTGATCCGATGGCTTGGCATAGGCTTGTTGCAGAAATTGAAGCTTTTTAGTACGGTCCAGTTCAATCGCAACCAAACGTCGAACACATTCACGGCCGTCAGCCGACAAAACAGCGGAACTTGCTCCTGTTTGAAAACGTTCTTTTGCCAAGTCGGGCAACTTCAATGTCGTCAACACATCGCCCATATTGGCTAAATATGTCAAACTCACACCATGCTGTTGTTCTTCCCGTTTAATCCAGGCATAAGTTTGCTTTGCTAAATTAAGGTCTTCATTACGACCAGCACAAATCAGCATCCGCCGATTTAGATCCGCATCATTTTTCGCTGGATTAAATCTCAACATATGCTGCAACGCTAACTTACATTCTTCCGGAAGTCCGTAATCCATTGCCATGGCGACATATTGCACCGCCACCAACTCGTCTTTTGGAAACTTCTGAGCCCATTGTGCAAAGTATTTCACACCCTCTGGGCGTTTGGATGTTGACGCGTAGCTACGATAGTAAGAGGTCTGCAATGTTAAGATTTCTCTCGCCATAGTTTCATTCATCGCTGTAAAATATGGTGCCGCCAGTAATTGCGAACGGATAGTGGCGCCTTTCGTGTTGTTACCCCCTCGTTGAGCCCACAATTTGAGCAAGGGGTCATTATCTGCAGCGGCTAATGCTTGCTTGAGTATCTGAGCACGAGCTTTTAAATCTTTGTTGTTGCGATTCGCGTTGACCCAAGCTGCTGGGTAAGAAACAAGATTAGCGTATTGGAGAAATTTCTTGCGAGCGGCCAACACCATTTTGACATCGTTACGAAAACGATTATCGTCCTCAGCGTTTTTGAACAAATAGTCAATCATCGCGTGAGTGTCACTGCTGTTTTCGGGGTAGCGAGACAAAAATTCCCGACAGAGTTGCAACGCTCTGTTTTTATTAAATGCTTCACCTGTATAAATATTGAAAGCCAGATACCGGTACAATCTAGCCCGAGTCGTTGCGTTTTGAGTCTTTCCGATTGCTGCTCTAAACACGCGTTCCGTATCCTGCAACCGAGGTAATTCCGTGCCGTTAAGTCCGATAAACACTCCCGCAGCATTGTGAGTTATCGCATCGCCGACTAACGCTTCACGCATCAATTGCAATGCTTTGGCGTTGTTCATCGCATTTTGATACTGGTTTGCCGCATATTGTTGCAATAACCACTTACGTTGATCGTTCGGATACAATCGCTTGAACTGTTGCACTAGTGATTCGGTCTGAGCCGGATTTGTGGCGCTGCGATACACATTGATTGTTTGCCCGTACAGCGCATCTGCGTCAGCGCGTAATTGTCCAGCACGTTGATAGGCGCCTGCCGCATTCGTGTATTGCTGCAATTGTTCATAATTCTGTGCGGTGGTAACGTGCCACCGTCGCTGTTGTTCCGTATCGCCGCTTAACTTACGTTGAAACAGCTTTGCAATCACTCGATTCGATTCCACTCGCAATGAAAGTCGTGAATACAAATAAATTGCATTTTCTGCCATCTGTTGAGCAAACGTACCATTGGGTATTTTATTAAAAGCGGCTTCGGATAACTCCGCTGCTTGGGTCTGCAACGTCACACCACCTTGGAGTTGAAATAAATAAACAGCACGTTGGACATATTTCTTGCCAACAGGATTATTGCCATAGCGCTGCCAAACTATTTCAGCGGCGTTAGCAGCGGCTTCTCGATCTGGTGTTTGGTGTAGTGCATCGGCTAGTCGAATTTCCATCTCGGCCGCCTTGGGCGACTTAGCATATCGCTGCAGAAACTGCCGAGCGGATATTATTAGATCGTTGTTTCGCGAAAGCACTTGTTGACCATCCATCAACTGCAACATCATCGCTTGGTGCTGCGGGTGATTAATGTGAATCTGCGTAAAACGTTGGCAAATTCTGATTAAACCTAGTGTTCGACCATGTTGATAATATTGCGTGGCAAGCTGCAACATTAATGCCGCTGCTTCCGGCGAGGAATCTTTAAATTTCCCCAATTCCGATTCCATCTGACTTAATTGTTGATTGATTTTTTCGGTCTCTGCTGTTGCCTCTGCAGATGCCTCTGTTGGTTGGGCACATACCGGAATTGGAAAATCACCAATCGCCAAGCTAATTACAATCACTAATAATAGGATTCGTTTAATATTCATTGTTTTCGTGTTCCTAGCTAAGTCAAAAGATGCGGAAATCCGCTCTTCTCAACTGCCTCACTTTTGAGTATCTACCATTTCAAGTTTATTAAAATCGTTTGCTAAAATCCTGCTCCCTTGAGAGCCTCAGCGATTTTCTTTGCGTCCGGTGCCAATTGACTCTCTGGAAAATCTGCTATCAACTGTTCAAATCGTTGCCGCGCCGGGCCTTGTCGTTCCATGCGAAACAAGCAGCGACCATAATTGAACAAAATCACGTCTAAGAACCTAGCGTCAGGATGACTGTCCAACACAGTTTCAAAAGTATCAATCGCCCGCGCATAGTCTTTTTGCTGATAGTAGTGATCCGCCATCTTTGCCACAGCTTCGCCAACTCGACCACTTTCGGGAAACTGATCATATACTTTCTTAAATTCCTGAAACGCGCGATCGTGCAACTGGGCTACCGCAGCTTCGTTGGTCTGTGCACCTGCCATCGATTCAAAACACTCAGCAATTCCAAATTGTGCTTCACCACGAAGTTTACTGGTCTTCATGTTGACAAGTCGGGTGTAGATACCAATGGCACGATTCAAATCGCCCTCGACTCTAGCGACATCAGCAAGTTGCAATAGAGCATCATCGACAAATCCACTCGACGGGAATTCTCTTTGTAAACGAGCACACATCGCCGATGCCAAATTCAAACGGTCCATTTCAAAGTAAATATGCCACAATTGCACATAGGTTTCTTCCAACAATCGGCCTCGCAGTCCCTGCACTTCTGACATCATATCTTCACAGATACGTAGTGCGAGTTTGTATTTTTCCGATGCCTTCTTCTCTAAACCGAATTCCTTGTAGCGGTTGCCGATTCGAGTCAATGCGTCCGCGGTCTTCAATTGTGTCTGTACGCGTAGTGCCTGATCTGAAATGAGAGCTCGCGTAACTCGAACGCCTCCGATATTTCCTTCTAAACAACGACCGCTAGTAGTCAGAATGGAAACACCTTCACCAGTGTTGAGTTTATCTTCGTATGTCACTCGTACTTGGTCGCTCGGTAATGCTTGCAGTACCTGATCAGAAACGGATGCATCGCTGCGTATCACAGAAATTGTCGCTCGAAACACTCCGCTATGAATCGCTGATGAAACGGGGGCAGGAGCAGATTCTGCAGCTTGCGTTCCATTATCCGCAGCAGCCGGTGCACCGTCCGGATTTTGCTTGCCATCGTCACCGCCATCGGTATCAGATTCCTGCGTCAGATTAAATTTTGTCGACAATTCGCGCTGCACTACAACTTCGGTAAGTGTTACAGGAAACTGTTCGATTAATTTAAATCGATCTATTTTTTCTTCTTCATCAAACATCGCTAGGTCTTCGACGTCTACGAGTGCCTTTGCTGCTTCATCCTCCGTTGGAATTTCTTGCTTAGCAATCAAATCTGCGGTTTCCGCCTCAATTTCTTCATCGGTTTTACGACGGTAAATCGAAATCGTTGCTTGTACTTGGTCCGCCCCAGCACTTATATCACGATCCGCATCAACAACTTCAACGTTAACGGACTTGCCTAGTACGACACCCTTAATTGTTTCAACAAACGCGCCATCTTTTATTTGAACAATCCCATCACCCACTACAGTGACCGTTGACAAGACTTCCACGTTGATTTTTTTATCAGCGGTATGTGCATCGGTGTAAAGAATCTCAACCGTATCACCCCCTTTGACTTCCAACACACCATTGCCCAACACCGGAACACCTAATTTGGTCGGAATCGATCCTAGGATGATCCGCACGTTACGTCCAATCGGAAAACACTGTACCGTTTCTTGATCTCCGCCAGATGATTTGCAAATCACATCCACGCTATCTTCCGAGGTGAGAACGGCGAGATCAGCGTCTTCAACTTTGACAAAAAATCGCTTTGCTGCTTCTAATTTCTCGTTATTACTATCCTCAGCAGTGAGGGTTGTACCGACCTTTTCAAGTGCTGTGATTGCGCGACTATAATGTCCCTGCTGAAAATGCCCCAGTCCAATATAGTAGTACGCTTGATTCACTTCCGGGCTAACGGGAAACTTTTCAATCACATCCCGCATCACTTGAAAACATTTACCGTATAGCCGTGACCAATAATGACAAATCCCAACGTTAAGCATGGCTTCGGCGCGTTGAGCGTCATCGCGATTGTCTTCCGTCGTGACTGCTTCAAAGTGCGAACGAGCACGGTCGTACGCTCGCTCACGGTCTAAGTAATATTTGCCCAGACGAATATGAGCCGTGAACCGAACACGACTTCGCGGATACCGCTCGATTACCGATTTCCAAATTTCCAGTGCTTTGGTCGATTCCTGGGCATCTAATCGAGCGTCACCAGCGTCGATTAATTTACGAGCTGCGCGGTCTTCTACCAACGATCCGCGCAAAGCTGGTCGGGCGGATTCAGTCGATTCAATATCTTGCGCGTTTAATACGGTAGTTTGTGAAAAACTGCCAATTGCCATTACAATTATGAGCAATTTATAAACAATTTTTTCGACAGAAGTGTGTAACGATTGACGATAGAACGAACGAACAAAGAAGTACTGCATGGTGTGCTAAAGCCCCGATCAATATTTAGATAAAGTCATATTCAACAAATCGGACAGCACCCTATTACAGGACTCTGCCCGATTGTCTTAAAACCAATTAATTACGTCCGCTTTAACAGCAGGGTCCGACTAGCTAAAAAGCTCCGTTATCGGACTGCCGTTATCAACTAATTTCATGGGACGTAGCAATGGCGTCATGACTTCCTTTTCATGATCGATACCCAATGCATGACACATCGATGCATTGATATCAGCTACTTGTACAGGTCGATCTTTTGGCATGTAACCATCTTCGTCGCTTGAGCCAATAACCTGACCACCCTTAATTCCGCCTCCAGCCATAAAGCCACTAAACACGGGAGCCCAGTGATCACGTCCGGCGTTGTCATTAATGCGCGGAGTTCGACCAAACTCACTAAGCATAATAACCATCGTCTTCTCTAACATACCAGTCTCATTCAGGTCTTCGATCAACGATGCCAAAGCAGGATCCATCACTTCACCATGGTTGGACATCGCAGTGAAGTTATTACTGTGCGTATCAAAACCACCGCGGTTGATTTGGACAAATCGAACTCCTTTTTCGACCAATCGCTTGGCCATTAATGCACCACGACCAAAATTCGTATCGCCATAGCGACCGAGCGTCGTTGCATCAATTTTATCAAGCTCAAACGCTTCTAAGGCTGGCGATCGCATTAGTCGCACAGCATCATCAATAGACGTTTGTGTGGACGTAAGACGTGCATCTTCCTTTTTAACCGCAAAGCGCTTGTTCATCTTGGCTAACTCTTCCAAACGACGGTCACCTCGGACTTGGCCGATACCCTGAGGAAAGGCTAAGTAAGGATCTTTTTCACCAGGAGCTGCTACATAATAAGCCTCACAGCGTTGACCTAAGTAGCCTGCACGGCGAGCTTGTCCACTGATCGTAATATAGGGAGGTAAATCGCTGTTGTTGTCCAACTCATGGACAACAACAGAACCGACTCCCGGATGACGTAAATTGGTACTTGGCAAATAACTTGTTTGCACATTGTAAGTCGCTCGACCATGAGCCCCTTGAGTACCAGCAATGGAGCGGATGAGCGCTGCATGATGCATCTGTTTTGATAGTTTAGGAAATATTTCTGAAATCTGCATCCCAGCAACTGAGGTGGAAATCGGATTGAATTCACCTTGAGTCGGACGACCAGGCTTCGGATCCCATGTATCCAAGTGAGACATCCCACCGCCATTCCAAAACAAAATCACATGCTCTGCCTTCGCAGTGTGATCTTGGCCAGAAAAAGCTAAAAGATCTCGGATACTGAATCCTAAAATCGATGCGCTCGTCGCACCCATCATCGCTCTTCGACTAAGTCTATATTCTCGACATGCCATCGTTCGAATTCTCCTAGTAATCAAAAACTAAAAACTCTGTATTATTTCTACGTGATTTAATGAGGTTGTCTGTTAGGGAATAAATCTAAACTCATTGCTATTGAGCATGATCCACCGTAAATCGGCGAATCCAGCTTTCACATTCGCAGCCTCGGTTATAATTTGTTGACCTGAGTCAATTTCTGCCTCAGTCGGGTTTCGAGTGTATATCTCGTGGTACGCCAGCGTAATTGCTTTGACAAGTTGCGGCTTGGGACCCACTAATAATGAATGGGCCGGTTCCAAATCTCCAACTCGAGACGCTTCATGGGTTAAGCGGCCATTCAACATCATTAGCGACTGCCGCATCGTTGGTGTGTCATCACGCTTTTCGCCTAAATCCGCACGAGATGGTTGGCCAAAAACACGCACAAAATGTCCGTCGCGTGCCGGTGTTGCCATTCTTAGTGAAGAACTAAAACGTGGATTATCGTCCACTGTACGAGTGATTGTCTTTGTCTCATATTTCATACCTGGGCGAGCTTTGGTGGGCTGTTGCATCGCCATGCGTTCCGCTTCAAGCTCTTCTGCAGATTTGGCAACCATTTCGTCTAACGACACCTCATCATCCTGCATTAACAACGCATCAAAATCAAGTTCGATGGCCTCTTCTAAACGATAGGCACTGCCCGAGTTATTTTTCATCTGGCTGTTTTGGTTTTCCATTGTCTTGACAGGTGCTTCGCCCGATAAATCCTGAACATCTGCATTGGCCACAGTATCAGCGGCGTTGTCCTCGCCAGCCTTTACAAGAATACGAACCTGCTCTTGATAAACTCGCTCGTTCTGACCAGGGCTGTGTTTAACGGCAAACAAATGTCCGGCTGTTACGATCGAGTCATAAAGCGATTCACTTATCATGCGACGCATTGGATTAGCAAGAAATGCAACTTCTAAGGCTTCCTGCTCTATAGTGTCGACACCGAAGGGAGCCTGTTTTTGCTGGTACACGTCTGATAAGGCAATCATTTTCACTAATGACTTAAAGCTATAACCGTGGGCAACAAATTCATCCGCAAGAAATGCAAGCGTCTCAGGGTGGCTAGCTGGATTGTCTCCTCGAAAATCGTCAACAGGTTCTACAAACCCACGTCCAACCATCTTCTTCCAAACTCGATTTACAAATGATTCTGCAA
>JABHUV010000117.1 GCA_018658605.1 Planctomycetaceae bacterium
ATCCACTCAAAAAATAGCCATGGTCAAACGCGATCCGGGAACGGTGGTTTTGACTAATGGCCAAATGCTAACAACCGAAGAATTGCGTTGGTCAGCTACCGGATTAAGAGGAATTTCAGACACGAGTTCATTTAATGCCCGTTGGGATGAGCTTGCTATAGTGGTTCCGCCAGTTGACAAGGTCTTTTCGGACATGGACGCTATTCTAGATGACTTGCTTGCCCCGGCGGTCGACCCGGAGGCTCGGATTGCGCGAATGGTTACCACGCACGGCGCTATTCTGACTTACCGTGCGGATATGCTGGTGCCACAGAAACGTGAAAACAACACGCTGTATCACGCGGTACAACCCGCCTGGAGCCTTGACAGTATCAGTGCCGCTTTCGACGAGATTGCAGTGCTTGGGTACCGGGCGCACAATGAAGTTCCTCTCTCGTTATTTCCCGCGACTTTGCTTGAAAAACGGAGCTTGATAGGTTTCAGTCCCTCTTGGAAACGCAATAAAAATGTTCGTGGAGGGATATTGGCTAGCGGAACTATGTTCGCGGATGTAGGGATTGGTACTCACTCGTACAGCAAAATAGCCTTCGCTATTCCAGCGGATATTGTGACTAGATTCCGTGGTTACGTCGGTATTGATCGAGTTGCGCAGGGCGGGGGTTGTGTGCGTGTCAAAGTGTTCCGTGGTATTGCAGGGGGTAACGATGCGGAAGCGTACCATAGTAGTCATCTGATAGGAATCAATGGACATACGCCTTTTGACATTAACGACTTCACTAAGTGTGATCGTATTGTGTTGGAAACCGGCTTTGGAGATCAGGGTAGACCCGGTGGCGCCGATCCCTTTGATATACGGGATGACGTCTCGTGGATACGAGCTCTGTTAACGATCAATGTGCCGGAACTGCAGGCCCGTGCCTGGTGGGGTTTTCAGCAATATTCGCCGCAACTTGCCAACTGGAACATGCCGGATAATTTTAAGTCACACGTAAGATTATCGGCTTACTGGAATCCGGATCAGGGTCGCTGGATGTCAGGTTTGTCATGGAAGACCCCCGTTGCCACGGCGGTCGGTACACCCATCATGGAATTCAGTCAAAAAGTTGTGCTGACGCTAAATAATAGCTGGGTTACATTTTCTGGTGCTTCCGATGGCATTGGTGACAAAACAGCCACCGTTCGTGTTACGGTCAACGACGAGCCTATCCTGTCCATGGATAATGAAGACGTGAATCTTGCAGGCAAGGTAGGTTCCTTTGATACGAAGCACTGGAGATTGGGGGCGATGCTTGGCGAAGAAGTTGAAATTAAGGTGCAGGTTATGCCTCGGGAAGCGGGGACGTATAAGCCACAGGGATTTACGATCGGTTCTTTCGGGTTACAGCCAGTGATTTCTGGGTTATCCGAGGATGGAGAATTACCAGTTCCGGATGTACCTATTACTTCGCTCACTCCGATTTCTTTTGAATTGGCGGGTTATACCGAATTGCCGCAAGTTGGAATTCTCAAGGATGACGTGCCGCTACAAACAGGGGGAGTGCGTATTGCGGATGGCTATGTCTTTCCTGGGGAAGGCGAATTTGTCTACAAGCTGATGCCGAACTATAAAGAGTTTTTCATGATTGTTGGGCGCGAGCAGAGTAGCAATGGGAGTTTTGGGCCATGTGAGATCCTTGTCGATGAGGAGGTTGTTTGGACCTCCAAAGAACTTTTTGCAGGGCGTGATGCGCTGGTGGACTTAGACAATAAAGAAGAGCAACCCGACGGAGCATTCTTGCAGTCAGTCCCAAGTGCTTTTGTGAGAATCTCGATTCCCAGTGGACATGCTTCCCTGACAATTCGCAGCAAAGGCAAGCCAACCGACATTGGCGTCTTGGGGAGTGCCGGTTTCAGCTCGAATTAAAATTCTGGCGCAAGCACGTCCAAACCACTGTCACACACACGCTCGCAATTACCATCGTTAAGGGCTCAGCTCATTCCAGCGGACTGCGGCTCTCCATATCACAAATTGGGAAAACTTAATAAAAACAATGTCTAATTTTCTGTCGAGCGGCGGAGTATATGTATGGGCGGTTCGCCTGACCCTCCAGAGGAAATTTAGACCATTTGAAATAAATTTCTGGCGCAAACCCATTATGTTGAAATGCAACTGTAACTTGGATATAATGAGTCTTAACTAATAAGCGAGATCCCAATATGACCAAGACTGTTATGACGATAATGATTTGCCTAATGGCTTGGGGGCAACCTGCTTGGGGTGTTGTAGAAGGTGAATGGGAAATCACCCCTGAGAGCGAAAAGGCTGTGGAGCGTGGGTTGCAATGGCTGGCACACAATCAGGGACCCGTCGGAAACTGGGGCAGCCAGGATCTGGGGCTCGTCGCTTTAGGAGCGATGGCTTTTCTATCTGCTGGGCACGCACCGGGTCGTAGCCCTTATGGAAACAATGTCAAAAAAGCTCTGGATTACATTATCGTCAATGCAAAACCTTCCGGACTGTTAAATGTTTCGAGTGAGGGGCGTGATATGTATAATCATGGCCTGGCAACGTTTTGTCTGACGCAGGCCTACGGTGCGGTACCGGATCGACGACTAGGTCCTGTTCTGGATCGTGGAATAAAATTAATTTGCGATGTTCAATGTGACGATGGTGGCTGGGATTATATTGCTCGACGCCAATCCCGTGGGCATGATCTTTCTATAGTAGTGATGCAGGCCAAAGCTCTGCGGGGGGCAATGGATATCGGATTGGACATTCCTCCGGCAGTCATTGATAAGGCGATTGAATCGGTTAGGGGATATTACCGCCCAATGGGTGACGCGGACGGAAAACAATACGGCACGGATCCGCTAGGATTGCGACCTGGTGCGTTTACTTACAGTGGCGGCAAGGTGACCACGGCCATGGCGGCAGCAGGAGCTGTTTGTTTACAGGAATTTGGACTCTATAAAGATTTTCGGATCCCTCGGAGTTTAGATCATATTGCCAAGGACATCAGCGGTTTAAAAAAGAAAAATGGTCATATTCCTTTTGACGCTTACGCCATGTATTACGTGGCTCAGGGCTTGTATCAAGTTGGTGGGACACGATGGCGTGATAATTACCCAATCATTCGCGACGCGATCGTTGAAACACAGTGGAAAACCACCAGTCCGACCGCAGATGGTTCTTGGGATGGCGGTCGGGTTAACGGAGTCCCGGGTAAATTATTTGGAACCTCTGTTGGTGTTTTCGTTTTAAGCATACCCAATCGATACCTTCCAATTTTGCAAGAAGGCGAATTTACATCTGAGAATGAGAATTCCGATAAATAAGGCTAGCGTTTTTCAATCATCATGAATTTTTTTGCCGCATCATTTCTCGCTGCGTCGGTCGCCATTGCGGGACCTACGTTAATTCATCTTCTCAATCGGCGGCGTTATCGTACCCAACCGTGGGCCGCGATGCAGTTCCTTAGAAATGCAGTTAAACGGAATCGGCGTGCAGTTCAAATTCGGGATTTGATTTTACTGGCATTGCGAACTCTGGCAGTTTTGTTTTTTGTGTTGGCAATGGCTCGTCCGTATTGGGTTGGTAGTGGTAGCCAAGTTCATCAGAATAATGAACCAGTGCATGCGGTGATTGTTCTTGATAATAGTCTGTCGATGGGGTACACGTCGGCACAAACATCACTCTTGGAAGAGGCAAAAGGTCAGATTTCACTGTTCATTGAATTGCTTCCTTCTGGTAGTGAAATATCCATTATTCCTCTTTGTGCTCAACCGCATTGGTTTAATATCGGCGGGTTTTCGTCGCGCGACGATGCGTTGAATGCCTTGCGACAAGTCGAGGTTGTCGATCTCAAGGCGAATATTCGTTCAGGTGTGGAACGTGCGCTAATTGCAAGTAAAAAAGATAGTGCCATACAAACCAAACGATTTGTTTTTTTGGGTGATCTGCAGCAAGACAGTTGGGAAGATAATGATTTAGATGAACTTTTTAGTGTGTTAGGTGATGTGCAGCTTGTTCCAGTGCAACCCACACTTCGAGAAAACTCTTGGATTAGTGAGTTTTACCTGCGGGACGGAATAGCCGACGCGGAATCGATAGCAGTTTTCGTCGCGGAGGTACGCCACATAGGATTGACGTCACGTGAACGTGTTCCGGTTTCTCTGGAAATTGATGGTGACATCGTTTCTACAAGAATTATCGACTTGATTCCG
>JABHUV010000054.1 GCA_018658605.1 Planctomycetaceae bacterium
CGTGCAAGGTTCCGAGCCTCGACAAAACAATAAAGCCAAGACCGCTTCACTGCTATTAATCGTACTGCTGCTGTGGCTCGTTACCGCTAGCATCTTCAGTCCCACCTCGGCAAACACGTCGCTACTAGGTTTAGCGTCACCGGCAGTTGCCGCATTGACCATAGCCGTACTGATGGTGCTTACTCGCTGTCTAAAAATGAGCGATGCACGGGCCTCCATCAACTTGCAGATGCTAATAACCATTGGGGCGGCTCTTGGATTAGGCAAAGCACTACAAGAAAGCGGGGCTGCTGCCGAAATTGCAAATAGCATTTTCACGTTTGCAGGAAACCACCCATGGGTCATTCTCATCGCCCTCTATATTCTCACAGTGGTGCTAACCGAGACGATTTCCAACAACGCCGTTGCTGCGATGCTATTACCTTTAGCTATCGAAATAGCCGCCACTGGCGATTGGAATGCCCGACCATTTATTTTTACCATTACCATCGCCGCTTCGCTCTCGTTTGTCACTCCAATCGGCTACCAAACTAATCTTATGGTCATGGGCCCTGGCGGTTACCGAGTGAACGATTATTTCCGCTGCGGATTACCGCTGGCGATCCTCATGGGAATCTGCGCCATAACGTTAATCCCTGTCGTCGCCCAATTCTAAAGAATTTTCCCGCACGCGAGACTATCCGGTACTATTAGCTATCAAGATCATCAGTAAACACCACCAATAAAAAACTGCTAAGCCGCAACTTAAAGCAAGTTAGAGTTTAGCAGTTCTGATTGTTTACGGTTTGCGTCAGCGATACACAACACTACCACATGACGAAATCTATCTTTTTGATAACGCTGTGGCGATTTCCAATGGGGTGATTTTTCCGTCACCGTTAGAATCTGCCGAGGACTTGATCATTGAACTCTTCTGCGTCGCTATGGATATTTCACCACCATCAAGCATTCCGTTCTTGTTCTCATCATATTTAGCTATTTGAGAAACAGCGAATTTGATGTACTTTTCATCTGGACCACTCGTCGCGGCCGGGGCAGCTTTAGATTCGCTCGAACCACCTTTGCTAGTCCGCGATTGACCTGTAGTGGTTCGAGGAGCAGATACACCTCGCACATACCCGCTTTTCGTTGTTTCCAAAGCTTCGCCAGGCGTAATCACACCGTCACGGTTTGCATCGTATGCGTAATATTCAGCAAGCGTTTTTGCATCCCATTTCCCTGTATATTCAGACATGGCAACTTGTCCGTCGCTGTTTTTGTCAGAAGTTATATACCAACCGGGCAAACCCTCGGGCAAGCCTTCCTGGGGTAACTTAAATCGATAACTACCACTGCCGACATAGTCTGCGCCACCTCCACTTTCTGCCGCACCCTGCGATCTGCCGCTACTTCCACCTCTTGACGATGATGAATCCCCGTCTCGACTTGATTGGCTAAATCGACTTGACATCCACTTTCCTAATTCATCCTTAGTAATTTTACCGTCTTTGTTCGTGTCCGCTGCGGAAGGATCCGTGCGGAAATTCTTATATTCGGATTTTTCAATGACACCACTTTTGTTTGCATCATATCGCTCCATTATACTTCCGGCAAATTGAGCCATTCGGTCCGCTCCAGAACTGCCGCCACCAGGGCCGCCACCACCAAAACGACTACTGCCGCCACTAGCACGACTACTGCCGCCACTAGCACGACTACTGCCGCCACTACTGTCACTACGGTCCTGTGAACCACTGCTACCACCAACAGCACTACTTTGAGCTTGGCGTTGAGCTTCGCTAGTACGGCGCAATGAATACCGAACGGCTAGTTCACTGCGTGTCAGTTTTCCGTCACCGTTGCGATCCTGTTTCATCGGATCATCGCGCCAGCGAGCATTTCTGATTTCATCAGCTTCGAGGATCCCATTGCGGTTACGGTCATAGCGTTTAATTGTTTGTTCAGCTTCGGTAAAATCCGCTTCTTGCACAGGCACGTTTAGATATTCAGCCTTCGCGCCAAATCCAGGAACGGGAATCACATCTTCAATAACGTCAAATCCAGGCACAAGCGAATCCAAAGAAGCTTCTGCGGGCAACGGATTGCCTTGCATATCTTTGGGGCCACTAGAACCGCGAGAACTAGAACCGCGGGAACTAGATCCGCGAGAACTGCTGCCCTGTCCACCTTGCATTTGTTGGATTTTTTCACCCAATGTACTTAAGCGAATCGGGCGATTCATATCAATACCGCCGACGTCCCGAGCAATGCGTTCAATGAAAGGACGTGCGCGACCCTGTTCATCTGGCTCAAGCATACCGTTGCCGTTGGCGTCAAGTCGCTGCAGGAACCCCAAGGGACCACCTGATGACTGAGCGTATAGCATCTCAGTACCAAGAATTCCACTGAATAACATTAGCCATGCAACGACTGTTGATTTCTTAGACATCGTAATACTCTAATAAACAAATTAAAATTAAAAAGAGAGGACTCTTAAAGCCTACCGCATAAAAACGTCAATAACGAAACAACCACTGTTTCTTTCCGTTCTTTGTATACTGTCTAGTATATGCACGCTAATTAGTTATGAAGTTTCCAGCATCTTACCTGATATTAGTTACCGGCTTCTCTCCAAAACACCGCAAAAACTGATTTGTTTCGCATTCTATAGCCACTTTTTCACACCACCATCGCATTCTACACTGCATACTTCGTCTAAAATGCAAACCAACCGTTAATATCGAACCACTGATTGTCCTCCTTTTTTTAACCAAAATCTTCGTGACCTCTCAATATATATACTGCAGTTGCCAAAACGGCGCCCAACACGTTCTAAAAGACGAGATCCTCTCAGTTTGGCCTACGTTTCGCCTCGCCTTTTCCCGTCCCGGATTTGTTACATTCAAAGTGCCAGACGACTTCCCCGCAAACTCGCTCCCCACACTCGATTTGAAGTCAACATTCGCCCGCACCTCGGGCATTGGCCTCGGTAAAATCACCAACGATAATCAAACCCAAATGGTGCAGCAGTTAGTTGACGAGCTACCACTTAAATACCTTCCGACACTGAAGCACGTTCATGTTTGGCAACGTGATCCCGTACTACCAGGCAATCGTGATTTCGAACCGGGACGCAATGAGTTAACGGACAAGATCGCTTCTGAAATCGCACAAACACTTCAATCAGCAAATCTATCGACCGACACTGCCACCACCACTGCATCTCTTGCCTCAGCAAATCGCATTGCCAAAGCGGACGAAGCGATACTTGACGTCATCATGGTCGAGCCCGATCAATGGTGGTTTGGTTGGCATCAAGCTACTACAACCGTATCCCGCTGGCCGGGAGGCATTTACAGTATCCGCTTACCCGAACACGCGGTCAGTCGAGCGTACCTTAAAATGGCGGAAGCCCTGCAATGGGCTAGATTGCCAATCGCTGAGCAAGATCTTGTGGCCGAAATCGGCAGTGCCCCTGGTGGTTCTTCCCAAATGCTACTGGAAAACGGTTTTCAAGTCATTGGAATTGACCCCGCTCAAATGCATGCCAACTTGATCGAACACCCAAAATTCACACACGTGCGAAAAAAAGTGGCTGGGATGCGGCGATCTGGATTCAGAAACATCAAGTGGATCATGTCCGATGCAAATGCCACTCCTACCTATACACTCGACAGTGTCGAACATATCGTTACTCGAGACGACGTTTACATCCGCGGGATGTTACTTACACTGAAGCTGACTAATTGGGAACTTGCCAAAGAACTTCCTCAATATCTCGACCGGATTCGCAGTTGGGGATATCAATATATCCGCACTCGTCAACTTGCATTCAATCGTCGCGAGATCTGTGTTGCTGTCATGAAGAGCCGCGCAATCCGCAGAATAAAACGTCACCGCAAAAAGTCGCGATAGCAGCAGCATCGAATTGCGCTGTTTATTAGAACCTACGGGCATCCTCCCTGTGACCCCCGCCGTAGTCCAATCGCATTTTTAAACTGCCGGTAAATCTTCGTGCTATTTCGTGCTAATTCATGGTTGCAACCTTTTAAATGCCGCACGTCTGGACGCCAGGAATGCTCTGGCCAATGGACTGCAATCACGTCGATGCGTAAATCAACCTGCTGCAAGTGATGGCGCTTTATGTAATCCATGCCTGCCGAATACAATCGCCTTAGCTTCACAACTCCTACCTTCGCTTCAGGACGGCGATAATCAATCCGCCGCAGGGCCTTGACCTCAACCACAACGACTTGCGACGGGCGACACACATGGTCAACCATCACCAAATCCATTTCACCCAAACCATAGTTCACTCGGCAACCAAGTACTGAATAGCCACGCCGCAATAAAAAACGCGCCGCTAATTTTTCTGCCAACTGACCTAATCGATGCGAGTCGCTCTTCTCGTTGTGACGACGAAACAAACCACGTGGTAAACAAGTCAGAAAACTGCGACTCAACCATGCCATCAGCCCCGTCGCCATACCCCACAAAATATTGATCACCACAAAACCTAGAGATCCCATATCCATAAAAAAACACTCCGTGCTGTTTTGGCACCGAGTGTTTGTTAATGAGGCTGGGTTGCCTCATGTTCGATTTGCATCATTCGTTGAGGTAAAACTAACCCTTAACTGTAACTCGACGACGTTCTTTTAGACGAACCGCTTTACCAACGCGATCACGCAAGTAATAAAGCTTGGCACGGCGAACTTGACTACTACGAGTCACTTCCACTTTGGCAATTCGAGGTGAATGCACTGGGAATTTACGTTCAACTCCTTGGCCAGCTACGATTCGACGAACCGCAAACATCTCGCGGGATCCACCGCCACTGCGGCCAATGACAACTCCACTAAATACTTGAATTCGCTCTTTTTCACCTTCAAGAATTCGAACGTGCACATCGACTGTATCACCAACCTCAAATTGAGGTGCGTCTTCATTTATGCTAGACTGCTCGACTAAGTCCATGATCTTCTGGTTCATCTCTTCGTCCCTCTTTTAAACTATAATCGTCCCCTTCCCACAAGGGGAAGCATGATTTTGTTTGTCACTGTAATGTCATTGTTTAAGCAATTTTCACAGTAAATCTTCTCGCCGTTCGCGAGTTCGCTGTAAACTCTGCTCCTGACGCCACTGAGCAATCTCCCCATGGTCGCCACTTAATAAAACTTCCGGCACTGTGTGACCACGAAAGTTTCGAGGTCGAGTGTAATGTGGGAACTCAAGCAACCGATTACCCGTTGAAAACGAATCATCTTGGCTACTCTGCTCGTCACCTAACACTCCCGGCACAAGCCGAATCATGGAGTCGATCAGTGCCATCGCACCAACTTCACCACCGTTTAATATGTAGTCCCCAATGGATATTTCCAGTGGGTTCAATATATCAACAACTCGCTGGTCAAATCCCTCATAACGGCCACACAATAATATATGACGAGGGCGTTGTACCAGTTCTTCTACTAACCTTTGGTTTAACGGTTGACCCGCTGGTGTTAGCATAATCAAATTACCAGGGCTTCCCCCAGTCTTTTGAACTGCTTCAACACACTCAACCACTGGTTCGACTTGCAACACCATTCCTGGACCACCACCGTAAGGTCGATCATCCACTCGCTGATGCTTGTCTAATGTCCAGTCACGGATATCATGCAAATCAATTTGCACTAGTCCATTCTCGATTGCCTTGCTTAATAAGCTCTGACTAACGTAACCAGAGAAGATCTCTGGGAACAATGTAAGAACATCAAATCGCATGACAATCCCAACTTGTAGCTTTCACCACTAAAGATTAGTCATCA
>JABHUV010000081.1 GCA_018658605.1 Planctomycetaceae bacterium
GGGGACCCAGAGATCTTGTCACGTATTCGACAGCATGAAATGGCTTTTCGTATGCAAACATCCGTTCCTGAATTGGTGGATTTTTCGGACGAAACGAAGGACACTCTGAATCTATATGGTGATGATGTTAATACACCCGGGACGTTCGCAGCCTGCTGCTTAACTGCCCGCCGTTTGGCTGAACGTAATGTGCGTAATATTCAAATCTTTCACCGTGGTTGGGATGCCCATGGGAACCTCGCCGGTGAGCATAGTTCCCAGTGCAAGGATATTGATCAAGCAACCGCGGCGCTGATCAAAGATCTAAAACAACGTGGGATGCTCGAAGAGACTCTTATCGTCTGGGGCGGAGAATTCGGCCGAACTCCCTATTGCCAAGGTAATCTAACACGCGAAAACTATGGCCGCGATCATCACCCTCGGTGCTTTACCACTTGGATGGCCGGCGGGGGCGTCAAACCGGGCATCACTTATGGGAGAACCGACGATTATGGATACAATATCGCCGACTCCGATGGGCAACCCTTATCGCCTGGTCCGGAAAAGAATCAGTGGTCGCCCGGAACGATGCATATTCATGATTTAAATGCAACGATCCTGCACCTGCTGGGAATCGACCATCATCGCCTGACATATCGTTATCAAGGACGTGATTTCCGCTTGACCGATGTCCATGGGCATGTGATTTCCGATATACTCGCCTGACTTACACCCTTTGTTTCTAAGATTTCAAATTATGCTATATAAGTTTTGGTTGTGCCAACTAGTTGCCGTCGGCCTTTGTGCGAGTCTCGCCAATGCAGCCGCTAAGCCGAATATTGTTTTAATTGTCTCCGATGACCAAGGTTACGCTGACATCAGCGCCTATGATCATCCCGCGGAAGTCACCACGGCTAACCTAGATCGAATTTCCAAGACCGGAACCCAATTTTCTAACGGCTATGCGTCGGCATATGTTTGCGCACCGTCACGAGCTGGGCTAATAACGGGCCGGTATCAGCAGCGTTTTGGGTTTTATAGTGGCGGTGATTCGCGAATCGGTTTGCCGTTGTCTGAAGTGACACTTGCGACGATGCTAAAAACCGCGGGCTACAAGACAGGCGTGTTTGGAAAATGGCACTTAGGATTGGAAAAACCATATCACCCGCTCAGTCGCGGGTTTGATGAATTCTATGGATTTCTCGGGCACGGGGCACATGACTACTTTGAACTCAAAGCGGATGATCCACACAATGGCATGTGGCGTAACTGGGACCGTATTGATGACACAGGTTACCTGACAGACAATCTTGGGCGCGAAGCAGCCGCGTTTATCAGGCGGCATCACGATGAACCGTTCTTTTGCTACTTGCCGTTTAATGCAGTTCATTGGCCGCTGCAAGCCCCTCCGGAAGATATCCAAAGGTACAGCAACGATAACGCCGAACGGAATATCTATTTGGCCATGTTGGATCGAATGGATCAAGCCGTGGGCGTCGTTCTTGATGAATTGGAATCCCACGGACTAACCCAGAATACCATCGTTCTGTATATGTCTGATAACGGTGGAAGTAAAAAAGTCTTCGCCAACAATGGCAAGCTTCGGGATTTTAAGCAATCCACCTATGAGGGCGGCATTCGAGTGCCGTTTATGGTGAGTTGGCCGGCGGAAGTGGAAGCTGGAAAAGTGATCGACACACCGGTGATTGCTCTCGATCTGTTCCCGACCATTTGCCAAGCTGCTGGGATTACCGTCCCCGCTAATAGAAAGCTGGATGGTAAAAACCTGCTGCCGCTACTTAAAGGTGAAGCGGTTGAGCAGCTTCATGAGTATCTTTACTGGGATGGTGACGAAGGACGTTATGCCATTCGCAATGGAGATTGGAAACTGGTGGTGCGAAGCGATTCGACCGGCCTTTATAATCTCGCAGACGATATCGCGGAAGAACATGACCTGAAAGAGATGTACCCCGAAAGAGTCCAGCAATTACAGGATCAATTCACAGCATGGCGAAAGACATGTCCGCCGACTTTGCGAAAACAACTAACATCCAAGAATGCGCCGCTGCCGGCCAGCGAGCAACGGGGTTCCGGCACCCCGAATGTGCTCTTGGTAATTTGCGACGATCTGAATCGGCATGTCACGACCTCTGGTTATCAACACATAAAAACCCCATCGCTGGAAGCATTGGCGACGCGTGGCATGACGTTTAATCGAGCCTACTGTCAGTATCCGGTCTGTGGTCCCTCACGCGCATCGTTTCTCAGTGGCGTGTATCCCGAAGCAACCGGCATTTTAGATAACAAGAGTGATATCCGCGACGTCCGCCCAGGATTGAAATCCTTGCCCCAATTATTTAAAGAAAGTGGTTACTGGACTGGCGGAGTAGGAAAGGTTTTTCATGGCAGACTCGATCACGGCGACACCGCGTGGCACGAGTATCATCAGTTTCAAAATTCCTGGAACCCCGTGTTAAAGCCAATACAGGATGCTTTCGAAAAAGAACATGGCTCCATTGATTTGGCTGAAAACCAAAAAGCATGGCGTGACATATTGAGGGAAAATCGAGGTGCTGTGGGTGGGCAGTCACCTCCGGGATACGGGCCAACGGATATGACAGACGCTCAGCACCGCGATGGCAAAAACGTGCGTCAGGTCGCAAAATGGATTAATGAACAGACCCATTGTGATAAGCCTTTTTTCATTACCTGCGGAATTCACAAACCTCATGTTCCGTTTTGGGCTCCCCGAAAATATTTCGATATGTATCCGGCGGACAAGATTGCGGTACAACCCGTTCCGCTAGATGATCTTGAAGATATCCCGCCGCGGGCACTGGTACACCGATATGAAGCATTCGGCTTCGAGCGTGGTGTTGAAAATATGAAATTACGGCGGGACTACATGCAGGCTTACCACGCTTGCATTACTTTTATTGACGCACAAATCGGTCTACTGTGGGACGCGTTGGATGAGCAGGAGTTGTGGGAAGATACGATTGTCATCGTTATGTCCGACCACGGTTATCACTTGGGGGAGCATTTCTTATGGGGAAAAGTAACCTTGTTTGAGGAGTGCGCGCGAGTACCCCTAATTGTTCATGTTCCCGGTCGCACCACCGCTGGCAGCTCCACTGAGGGCCTAGTTGAATTGGTGGACCTGCTGCCTACTCTCTGTAGCCTCTGTGACATTGCTATTCCAAATTATGTCCAAGGGACTTCGATGGAACTTTTATTAGCGGATCCCTCACTACCGGGAAAACGGCAGGCGTATACAGTAGTGACTCGAGGCGCTGGAGAATTAGGCCTGTCCGTACGCGTTGATCGCTGGCGTTATGCCGACTGGGGTGATTCAGGAAAAGAACTGTATGACCTCAGAAACGACCCTGGGGAATTTCGTAATCAGTATGGCGAACCTCGCCTACAGCAGGTGCAACGGATGCAACGGGCACTGCAAAATGTCCGGACACCTCTTCGTCTCGTGAATCCAAGGTAGATGATTTTAAAGCCCTCTAGCATCGCAGGTCTTTACTCTTGCTTTCGCGTCCATGTGTAGAAATGATGAATGGTTCGCGATTTAAATGGAGTGCCGGGTTCCAGCAACGTGCTGGGAAAGTTGGGTTTGTTCGGCGAGTCGGGAAAATGCTGCGTTTCCAAGCAGAACGCCTGATTGGTTTTATATGTCGCACCGTTGCGACCGGCAACTTCTTTCATGTGTATAGAAGTGTAAAACTGAACTCCGGGCTGATCCGTGCGAACCGACATACCCCGACCGGTAGAACCTTCAGATACCCGAGCGATTAATGCTGGCTTCTCCGGCCGCTTCATCGCTAGAACATAATTGTGGTCATAACGGCCAACGTCGACCTGTTTCGAGATGCGAGCGCCTTCGCGGAAATCAAAGGGGGTACCCGTGACCTCTTTGACTTCGCCTGTTGGGACGCCGTCATCGTCAACCGGCAAATAGTGATCACAGTATAGACGCACAAAGTGGTTGTGGACGTCTCCTGAATCATGGCCGGCAAGGTTGAAATAGGAATGTTGAGTCAAGTTGATATGAGTGGGCTTGCTCGTGGCAGCAAAATAATTGATCGCCAGATCATTGTTGGCGTTGAGCGTGTAATTAACACGCACCGTTAGTTTTCCCGGATATCCCTCGTCACCATCTTCACTGACTAACTGAAATGAAACACCGACCGCCTTTTCTGGTTTCAATACAGTCGCTTTCCAGATTCGCGAATTAAACCCGACTTCACCCCCGTGCAGGTGGTGGCCGTTTGAGAAGTTATCGGAAAGTTTATACTGCTGGTCACCTATCGTAAAACTCGCACCTGAAATGCGATTGGCAAAACGTCCTACAATACAACCGGAATAGATGCCGTCATTCTCATAGCCCTGCAAATCATCATAGCCGAGAACGATATCCGCTAGATTGCCATCCCGATCCGGTGTGGTTAACGAAGTTAGCGTAGCGCCCAAAGTTATGAGTTTGACTGTTATGTTGTTTTCGTTGGTCAGAGTATACTGCGTTACTTTTTCACCGTTGGATGTCTTCCCAAATGCTTTTCGAGACACAGACAACTCCGCTGCATTGATTGTCGAAAAAAAGCTAGTGAGCAAGATACATGTAAACGTGAGGCATGTTTTCATAGGTCATCAATCCGGAAAAGGGGAAAGGCGTTTTTAATAGGTTGCTCGGCAACTTAAGCGTTTTGTAATCTACACCATGGTACTGTACAAGTAACTATTCCAAGTTATACGATACTAACTTGGACATTTCGTTAGGCACTTAATAAGGCAACCATCACGATGAGATTCACTATACAGTTGGCGGCTTTGATCGTCTGCGCGGCAAACGTGATATGTGCCTCCACGCGGCCCAACGTCGTTTTTATTTTAGCCGATGATCTAGGCTGGAGTGATACAACTCTCTATGGGACGACTAATTTCTACGAAACACCGAATATCCAACGCCTGGTCAAGCGAGGGCTTTTGTTTACCAATGCCTATACGGCTCACCCACTTTGCTCTCCAACCCGTAGCAGTATCATGACCGGGTTGGATCCCGCTCGAACAGGTTTTACCAGTGCTGCAGGACACGTCGCTAGTGTAACCCTAGAAAAACGATTATCGCCTCGGGCTAGGGCGGACCAAAAGACACTGACTCCAATAAGTGTTTCCAGACTCGATACAAAGTACACGACGTTGGCGGAAACAATGAAAGCGGCGGGCTATGCGACGGGGCATTTTGGAAAGTGGCATTTAGGGAGAGAACCATACTCGCCCCTGCAACATGGTTTCGATGTTGATGTCCCACACTGGCCTGGCCCGGGACCTGCCGGTTCCTATGTCGCTCCTTGGAAATTCCCAGCGACGCTTGATTTTGACCCTACCGTTCCGGACGAACACATCGAAGACCGCATGGCCGATGAAGCTGTTGCTTTTATCTCAGCGAACCGCGACAAGCCGTTTTTTCTTAATTACTGGGCATTTTCGGTACACGGTCCGTGGGATGGAAAAAAGGAACTCATTGACAAATACGTAAGTAAGGCCGATCACACCAATCCGCAGCGACTGCCCGTCTACGGTGCCATGGTAGAAAGTCTCGACGATGCGGTCGGCAGACTGCTGGATACTTTGGATCGACTGCAGCTTACCGATAATACCATCATCGTTTTCTTTTCCGATAACGGTGGTAACATGTATAGTCGAATTGACGGGCTTCCGCCTACCAGTAACGCTCCACTGCGAGGGGGCAAGGCGACTATTTATGAAGGGGGTACACGTGTCCCCTGTGCCGTTGTCTGGCCAGGTCGTACGAAAGCTGGTGCTACAACCCCAGCACTGTTAAGCAGCACGGACTGGTATCCCACACTACTGGAGATGCTGCAAATTAAAACCCCAGCAGGCATCCGGTTCGACGGAATCAGTCAGGTTCCGGCGTTGCTAGGTAAAGCGGTGCCGCGTGACTCTGTTGTCTGCTTCGTGCCGAATTATTTTCCGAGGCCCGACACAATTCCATCGACCTATATCCGTCAAGGACCTTGGAAACTGATTCGCTTTCACGCGGATGGAAAACAGGGAACAGACCGGTTTGAACTCTACAATCTGGACGAGGACATTGGTGAGTCGGAAAATGTTGCTGACGCAAATCCCAATCTTGTGCGTCAATTGAATAATGCCATCAGTACCTATCTGAAAAACGTTGAAGCGCTGGTACCTGTATCTAACCCAGACTTCGAGATGGATGCGATCCCGGTCTCGGATGAGCAAGTACGAGACGAACTGAGCATGAGTGACGACTGGTATTTTCTGGATAACGGCTCAATCCGAATTGGTGTCGATCGATCTCGTGGTGCCGGCATTGGTTATCTTTCAACGTCTGTGCCCGACCGCAACGTGCTAAATCATTTCGATGAAGGACGTTTCATTCAGCAGTCCTACTATGGTGAAAAAGATGGTTCGGATTGGAATGGTAAGCCGTGGCGTTACAACCCAGTACAGGGTGGTAGCTGGAAGGGGGATGCGTCGCAGATACTTGAATTCCGCAAACATAATCTGGAACAAACTATTTTCTCCCGAGTACAACCACGACACTGGGCCACCGGCGTTGCCTGTCCCGAAGCGGTTATGCAACAGACTATCTCTTTAGACGGAGAAGTTGCACACGTGCAGTTCCAGTGGACGTATTCTGGTAAAAATCAAATGCTTGTAAGACATCAGGAAATGCCTGCGGTATTTGTTGATGCGGCACTAGAAACGCTTGTCTATCGCGATCAGGGCAAACTCGAACGTCGCGTTCCCCAGTGGCCAAATGAATATGGTACCGCTTCTGGACAATGGGTTGCTTACGTGGACAATTCGGACTGGGGCATCGGCATTTTTACGCCAGGGACCACGTTATTTACTTGTTATCGAGCAAAAGGGAATGGCAAAAAGGGAGCCCGAGGGTCAGCCTGTTCCTATGTTGCACCCTTGCGAAAGTTTTCACTGAGCGGGGGACAGGTTGTGCGTTACGATGTTTACCTGACCTTGGGAAAACTATCTGATATAGAAAAACGATTTGCGACTGTACAGCAACAGCGCAAGACTGCCAACAGTCCAATCGAGGTAAACAAACCTGATCCCAACACGATTTTTAAACGTCGGGACACGAATAAGGACAATTTTCTCACGCTCGATGAGTACATTGGTAACCCCACAAACCGAAATGTTCCCGCTCTAACGAAAATGTTTGAAAAACGGGATGCCAACAATGACGGGCGACTCACAATCAACGAATTGAATGACCAAAAGTAATTCCAACGGCTAAATATCGATAATCTCAACCCCCAATTATTTTGCGGCAATCTGCTATAATTACCGCATGCCGATCTTACCACACAGTTCTAATATTTATCGCCCCATCCATTCCTTGATATGGTGCTGGATCGGTTTATCACTGTGCAGCGTTGCGGTGATGGCGCAGGATGACAACTTTTCACCGACGCAAATTGAAGCGTTTGAAAAGAACATAAGACCCCTATTGATACAGCATTGTTACGAGTGCCACAGTGTTGATTCGGACAAAGTCAAGGGCGGACTCTTACTTGATAGTCGTGAGGCATTACTTGTAGGTGGTGATTCGGGCCCTGCTATCGTTTCAGGGAAGCCCCAAGCGAGTTTGTTAATTTCTGCGGTCAAATACCAAAGTTACGAAATGCCTCCCAATGGAAAACTATCAGGAAAAGAAATCAACCTCCTCAACGATTGGATCTCAGCGGGAGCGGCTTGGCCCAAAGCAAACGTTGTCGCTACGCGCGATACGTCCACTACAACTGACTGGACAGCCGCCAGAGAAAACCATTGGGCTTACCAAAAAGTGAAAGAGCCGAAACTACCGCAAGTTTCCGAAAAACGCTGGGCAAACAATCCCATCGACTACTTCATACTTGCACAGCTCGATCAACATCGTCTGCAACCGGCGCCAAAAGCGGATCGCCGTACGCTCATTCGACGGCTCTATTACGACATCCTAGGGATCCCTCCAACGCCGGAGCAAGTTACTCGTTTTGTACATCAGGATGATCCCAGCGCCTACGAGCAGCTCGTAGACGAGTTGCTCTCGTCACCAAAATATGGTGAAAAATGGGGTCGTCATTGGCTGGACGTCGCCAGATACAATGAAGGCTTCGGGGGATTTACCGACAACGGACCGAACGCTTTTGCCTGGCGTTACCGCGACTGGGTTGTTCGTAAATTCAACGCGGACTTGCCATATAACGACTTTGTTCGCCAACAGGTTGCCGGCGACCACACTGGAACGGTGGAATCCAAACTTGGTACCGGTTTTCTCGCACTTGGCCCAACCTTCCGAACCGACGGCGGCGACCCCGATAGCGCTGCCGCCGCAAAATCAGAAACTCTGGACGATCGAGTCGACACGCTAACCCGCGGTTTACTGGGAGTCACCGTTGCCTGTGCACGCTGTCATGACCATAAATTCGATCCTATTCCCACACTCGATTACTACTCACTCGCTGGGATTTTCAATAATTCCACCTCACAAATCGCACCGATCGCTCCCCAAATTTTGGTCGATGCCTTCAATCAGGCTCAGGCTGAGGTAAATCGTCTTAACAATGAGTTAAAGAAGGCCAATGACGTCATTAAGAAAGCAGCGACTGGTGTAACAGATGAACAGACCGCTCACCGAGATGCGCTGCAGATTCAGCGCGATGCGGCGCAGAAGAACGTGCCTCCAAAATATGATGAGGCCCATGTCCTTAAGGATATCGGCAGCAGCAACATGACTGTAGCGTTGCGCGGCGATATTCGAAAAAAGGGCCCCGAAGCTCCCCGTCGATTCTTACGAATTATTGAAGGTGAGCAAGCGGTTCTATACAGCGCCGGCAGCGGTAGGCAGGAACTGGCTGAATCGATCGTCCACCCAGACAATCCACTCACTAGCAGGGTAATCGTTAATCGTGTGTGGTTACATCATTTTGGTCGAGGCCTCGTTACTACCCCCAGTAATTTTGGAGTACTGGGCAACAAACCTTCTCATCCCCAGTTGTTGGATTGGCTTGCCAGCGAATTCGTCCGCAAAGAATGGTCGATAAAGCAGCTGCACCACACAATTCTGACGTCGGCGACTTATCAGCAAAGCAGTCAATATAATTCCGCAGCATTTCACGTGGATGGGGATAACAAGTACCTGTGGCGTTATCCTTCGCGGCGAATGGATGTCGAGCTATGGAGGGACTCGCTAATGTTTGCCACCGGCGAGCTAGATCAACAACTAGGAGGGCCTCCTCAAAATAACATTCTCCAAAGTCGTCGTCGCACAGTCTATGCTTCATCGAGTCGTAATGGCGATCAATTCGCCTCGGATCAATTCTTACGGCTCTTTGATTTTGCCACACCTCGTGCAAGTATCGCCAAACGAACTACGACCACAATTCCGCAACAGTTTCTATTCATGCTCAACAGCCAATTTATGATAGAGCGGGCGAGGCAGTTCTTTAACCGTCTGGCTAGTGATTCGCAGGATTCACAAACTCGCATCGAGCGAGGCTACGCTTTGCTGTATAATAGACTGCCGACAGAGGAAGAATTGACGATTGGCCTGGCATTTATTGCGTCCCCGCCGACTCAAGGAACCGATAAAATTGATAAGTGGATTCAGTATTGCCAGGTGTTATTAAGCTCCAATGAACTGATGTTCATTCGATAATAAATGTTAGATGTTTTGTACCGACGGTCACAAGTTGAGGACGTTAAAACCCAACATGAAAAATAAACCTTTCAAATTTGATCCATCGGTACTAGGAATTTCTCGCCGCGAGATGCTATCACGTTTTGGCGCTGGCTTTGGGACGCTTGGCTTGTCGAGTATGTTAGGGCAACACAAAGCGGTAGCAGGAAGTGGCACTAACACGCCGCTATTACCCAAGGCACCGCACTTCGCACCTCGCGCAAAACGTATTATCCAATTGTTCATGCCTGGTGGGCCAAGTCAGGTTGACACGTTTGATTACAAACCCGCGCTTGCAAAATACTCGGGACAACGTCCTGAACTGGTAGACCGTAAATCATTACGCAACACAAAGAATGGTTTGATGAAGTCGCCGTTTGGATTCAAGCAATACGGAGAGTCCGGGAAATGGGTTAGTGACATCTTCCCCAAAGTTGCCTCGAAAGTAGACGAACTCTGTTTCATTCATTCAATGCATACAGATATTCCGGAACATGCCGGCGCTATCCTGATGTTTAACCTAGGGCATATTCAAGCGGTCAGACCGAGCCTCGGTTCTTGGCTAGTTTACGGATTAGGTGCGGAAACGGATAACCTCCCAGGATTCGTCGCGTTGTCACCACATGCACAGGCACGAGGCAAGGCTGCCAACTACGGTAACAGCTTTCTTCCAGGCGCCTACAGCGGATGTTATGTTAATATCAACTCGATGCATCCAGATCGGATCGTCGCAGATCTGAAGAATCAATATTTACAACGATCTACCCAACGGCAACAGGCTGACCTCCTAACGCAGCTCAACAATATCGATCTGCGGACTCAGCAACAGGATGCGGGCCTCGAATCCAATATCGCCGCAATGGAAATGGCTTTTCGAATGCAATTTGCAGTACCCGATGTATTCGATGTTACTCGCGAGACACAGAACACACTAGATTTGTACGGGCCTACACAATACGGAAAAGGCTGCTTGTTAGCACGTCGAATGGTCGAGCGTGGCGTACGGATGGTACAACTGTCGCTGTCCATAGATGGATATGATATTGCTTGGGATACCGGACACGGCGATATCGTCGGTGGCCACAAGCGATTGGCCGATGCGTGTGATCAGGGCATTGCGGCACTGCTGCAGGATTTGAAACAGCGGGGAATGTTAGAGGACCCCTTGGTGATGTGGGGCGGTGAATTCGGGCGTGCTCCGACCTCCGAAGGGCAAAAGGGGCGGGACCATGATCA
>JABHUV010000181.1 GCA_018658605.1 Planctomycetaceae bacterium
AACAGTGGACGCGGGGCTACGAGTGCCGCAACCAGCGGGTAGTCCCATTGATAGGTGTTGACCATAAACATACAGTCACAATGGCCTTCGACTGTACCATCAACGACGTGGTTACGTAGGTCAGTTGTGCCCGCCACAGGCACCGCTACTTTTATTCGCTCGTCCAGTGCAGCGATCCACCAGCTGTACGCACCGCCGCCACTACGGCCCGTGACGCCTAAGCGGTCACCGTCGACTTCGGGGCGCGATTGCAAATAATCCAACGCGCGAATGCAATTCCAGGCTTCTACTCCGGCAGGCGTGTAACCACGGTTTAGCCACCACCATTTATCGTAGCGATAGGTCCCGTGGTGTATGCCCTCGATTTCGCCGAGCTGTAGCGTATCAATGGTTAGGCAAACATATCCATTGCGGGCGAACCACGCGCCGTGATGTTGGTAATGCGCTTTGGAACCGTAGGCGACTGAGTCAATTTTTACTTGCCCGTGGCCACACACATATAGAATTGCGGGCAATTTTTCGTCGACTTGATGGGGGACATAAAGATTGCCCGTCACATACAGACCAGGTCGCGACTGAAAGTGGATATTCTCGACTCGGAACGATTCATGTTTCGTCGTCCCAGTGGTTACGGCATTCAGGGGTGTTTTTTTGGGAAAAGGATTGAGCCCAAGCATCTCTTTGAGTTGGGTCAGGTGTTTTTCGCGTTGCGCAAGCCAATCTTCCTTTGTTTCAATGCCCCCTAGCCAGCGGTCTTCGATTGCAGCCGTTTGTTGCGCAAAGTATTTAGAAATCATCGTATCGCCACGCGATGTGTCGAGGTTCGACTCTTGAGCGGATGCAGGTGGTAAAGCCGCAAGGTAGAACAGCGTTAGGCAGATGAGTGGGCGCATCAAATCAATTCCAAATATCCAGATAATGTTTATTGCATTTATCTGTATTGTAATCAATTTAATGCTCGCTCGCCTATGACTGAGACGACGGAACAGAGGCTTATCGTACGCGGCAGCGGAATGTGATGCTGCCCGATTCGCCGACGGCGAGTGGCTCCGTGATTTCCCAGCGGAGGATCAATGATTCGAGAACGGTATTGTTAGCGAAAAACTTGCCGGCAACATCGCACGATTGTGTATCTTCGATATAGACCAAACGTCGACTAAGGTGATCGACAATGGTGACGTTGCTGACGGACTGGTCCCCAACGTTTTTGAACGCGATCATGAATTCGAGTTCGTCGCCTGGAAGTGCCGTTAGCTTTGACGATGTTTTCTTGATTTCTAAGCGGCTTTTGCCTTCAGCAATCTCATAATGAAATGTCGATTGCATTTGGCTCTGGCCAGTAACTTTATAGGGCATAAAGTCTTTGACATAGACTTTGACAGTTTCTTCGTCTGTCGCCGTGATGGCCGGTATGTTCTGCATGCTCAAGCGGGCTTCTTGCGAGTTCTGGATGCGTACTCGCGTGTTGAGGAGCATTCCGTTTTCTGGTTTTTGACGCTGGCTGCCTTCTATGCCGGTAAGTTGATATTCAACGCCGCGAGCTTTAGATTGGTCGCGGTACAGTCCCGTTTTGCGGTTGCTGATATTTCGTCCTGGTTGTACGCGTTGCAAAACTTGCTCGCTGCCAAGGTTCTCTTGGGCGGCGGCAAGTTTCAAAGGATTGTCCACTCCTGAAGCGTGATCACGATGCAGGTATTGAGAGGCGCCGCCAATATGCCGCACCGATGAAAATCGAGGTGCGTAGATTGGGATCTGGTTGGTTGGTTGAATTGCGATTGTTCCATCACCCGTGTGGTAATGGATGATCGTATCTTCCTCGTCTAAATTATGGATGCTGCGGTCCGCAGCTACGTTCACTTGTTGCCGAGAGTCGCCACCCTGATAAACATACTCGTCCTCGGGCCAAGGTTGTGAAATTTGTGGTGGTGACCAATTAGCAGGGTAGGGAGCGCCGGGTTGGACAATGGAAGTCGGGCCTCCAGTTTCCGCCGTTAGAGGGATGCGAGCGATGGGACCAGTTTTGACGGCGGACGCAGCGTTTGATGTGGCCGGAGGTTGTTGATAGCTGATTTGTTGAATCGGATTGGTTGTATGGTTTGCCGGAGTGACGGTTGATTGTGGGCCAACGGGCGCTTGATCGGAAATTTGTACGGTTGCGGGGGATCGCATTTGGTGTTGCGGTAGGTTGCAAGCAGTTAAACATAGAAACAAGCCAGCGAGTGAAGCAAACCTTAAATGCAGTATGTGATGTTTTGAACGCATGGTGGAATTAACGGGGGAAGGAAAAGGTTATTGGTCGCGCGGCAGCACGGGGTGTTGGAGCGGAACGAGTAGCCGCTGGCCTTGTAAATCCGGCGGGTGTGGTGGATGCGTTGGTGTTGGCGGCCGGTAGTAACGGAGTGGCAATGATTTGGATTGGAGGTGAGGAGAACATAAACCGGCCAGTTTGTGCGTTTAATTGGGGAATGCGTGATCCGATCCGTAATATTGCGACAGGGCGACCGAGTTGGTCAGCAACGTGTAGCGGGTCTTCGTTATAGCCAATATCCAAGGTGCTTTGACGATCAATAGGTTCGTCCACTGGAAGCGCATTCGTCGGATCTTCGAGGGAGATCACTCGAGTCACAAAGGAACCTTGCACCGCCATTTCGATTTCTCGTTGTGACATATGAATAGGAATGGCAAATTTGGCTTCCAGGCCACGAGGCGGGTAAATGCGATTGATGACTTCGATGCTCGGGAATCCTTCA
>JABHUV010000301.1 GCA_018658605.1 Planctomycetaceae bacterium
ATGCCAGTCATAAAACAGGAGCGACTAGGAGCACAGACCGGTGATGTTGAAAAAACATTGGTATAGCGGATCCCGTTGGCCGCGAGCCGGTCAATATTCGGGGTCAATACGTTTTTCGCACCATAACAGCCAAAATCCAGATCAAAATTCTCGCCCACGATCCACAGAATATTGGGGCGTTTGGCTGCCGAGTCTGTTGTATCGGTTGCCATGACACTCCAAGGTAATAGGGAAAGAAGTAAGACTATAATCAAGGATAATCGAGGGCGGTCGTTCATGTTGATCGAAGGTCCTAAATAAGAGAAGTCGAATTTACCTAACTACTCAATGATACCGTAAGCGTCATGTAATTTGGAGACAAGTGAATGATTGCAACAGTAGAGCGGGTGATTTTATAGGCTCAAACGGATCTATGTTACCTATTCACATGGGGGAGGGTGCCTATCACATTGCTAGGAGCCTTCATCACTTTAAGTGTCGTCCAGCGTCTTTATAAATTTCGTAATTATATTGGGGCCAACAAGTCCGTAGATGATTAATAATGTCCCAAATGATCCCATACAAAATAGTCCTTCGATGTCATTGGGCATGAAAGATAAAGGCAGCCACCATAGTAAACACCCTACAAGAAAGGCAACGAATCGAATCAACATGCGAGAAGCAGTTAATCCCCGATCTAGGGCACCAAATGACTTTGCTGGTAGGTCGCTGTTATGTTTGCGACAGACCTTTAGAAACAGCCAAAATCCTACAACGAGAACGCCAAAGATGAATGTGATGGTCTGTTCGAGATTCATTCCACTATCCGTCCGCAAATGAAAAAATTTGGTATGTGGATGGTTTTCAGTCGCTACGGCATACACCGTAACCAAAAACACCTCAGTACGCCCAGCAGGATTCGAACCTGCGACCTACGGATTAGAAGTCCGTTGCTCTATCCAGCTGAGCTATGGGCGCTTTATATTGCTTCCTTGAATAGAAGCTTCGACACAGTATAACAGCTTAGATGAAGATTGATTACCTCCGTTATTCTAATCTGCGCCGTTCAGGGTACAATCACTTATATAAACGGTACATAACTATCGCTATCACAGAGTATCCACTAATCGTGATCACACTCGAACAAATCACCGAACTTATTGAGCACCGCCGGACGATCAAGCCAATTGATGCTGGCGGTGAACCAAATTACCTCGATAAATCGATTCCCCAGAAAACCCTCGCTCAACTTCTCGAAAACGCTAACTGGGCTCCCACGCATGGTCTCACTGAACCATGGCGATTCACCATCTTTCAAAACGATGCTCGTGGTAACCTCGCCTCCAAGCTCTCCCAGACGTACACTAAACATCTTTTGTCCGCAGATTTTTCACAAGCGAAACACGACAAACTAATCGGCTACGCAAAACATACTTCCGCTGCAATTGCACTCGGCATGCAAAGACATGTTGGTAAAATTCCCGTCGAAGAAGAAGTTATTGCCGTCGCCTGCGCTGTGCAAAATCTACACCTCGCCGCAACCGCTGCTCAACTCGGCGGCTTCTGGTCCACCTCACCTATTTATGATCTTCCGGAAATGCGAGATTATTTTGGCTTTGCCGGTTCTGAAGACCGTTGTCTCGGAATCTTCTATTTAGGCTATCCTAAAAACCAATGGCCGACCCGAAAACGAACAACCCCCGGCGATATCACGAAAAAGACTAATTGGAGAAATTAACCAGATGAAGATTGAAGCCATCCGAGTTTACCAAGTCGACTTGCCGTTGCATGAAGGTTCCTATAATTGGTCCGGTGGTAAATCCGTACAAGTCTTTGATAGCAATATTGTGGAAGTGATCACCGACGATGGCACTGCTGGTTACGGTGAATGCTGCCCGCTGGGACCATTTTATTTGCCAGCCTATGCTGACGGCGTTCGTAGTGGTATCCGGGAACTTGGGCCACATTTGATCGGTCAAGACCCGCTGCTGCTCGGCCCCTTAAATCGACTAATGGACAAAGCCCTCCGCGGGCACCCATATGTTAAATCGCCGATCGATATTGCTTGTTGGGACATTAAAGGTAAAGTTGCAAAACTTCCAGTCTGCGAATTGCTCGGCGGACGCTATGGTGATGATTTTGTGCTTTACCGAGCCATCTCGCAGCAAGATCCTGCTGAGATGGCTACCAATGTTCAGTCCTACCGAGACCAAGGTTATCGCCGCTTTCAATTAAAGGTAGGCGGAGATCCAAATGTTGATATTGAGCGTATAAAACAAGTCGCTGCTCAAATACAGCCTGGTGAAAAACTTATTGCCGATGCAAACACTGGTTGGTTAATGCACGAAGCTGCTCGAGTTTGCCGCGCTGTGGCCGACGTCGATGTCTATATTGAACAACCTTGCCTCACCTATGAAGAATGCTTATCGGTTCGTAAACGCACGACACATCCGTTTGTGCTTGATGAGTGTATTGATGGCCTAGATGTATTGATGCAAGGCTACAACGATCTGGCAATGGATGTTGTGAATATCAAGATCTCAAAATTCGGCGGACTGACGAAAGCCCATTTAGCCCGAGAACTCTGCGCTCAAATTGGCGTCGCGATGACGATCGAAGATAGTTGGGGCGGTGATGTTACAACCGCAGCGATTGCTCATCTAGCGCATAGCACACCAACGGACTTGCTTTTCACATCTACCGATTTCAATAGTTATGGCCCTGTGCAAACTGCCAAGGGCGCCCCGCAACGTGACAATGGGCGGATGACTGCTAGCTTGGCACCTGGCTTAGGCGTGGAACCGCTCATGGATGTATTGGGTGAACCTGTTTTGGAAATATGTTAATGTCAGCAACGCCCCCGACTTCTATTCGTGTTATCGATTCTCATACTGGTGGCGAGCCCACTCGGATTGTTATTGCTGGCGGTCCAGATCTTGGTGGTGGCAGTACAGCTGCGCAAATGGCTGTGTTTAATGCTCAATATGATGCATTCCGGCGAGCTATCGTAACGGAACCACGTGGCTTTGACGCAATGGTCGGTGGGTTGCTAGTGCCTACTGTCGATCCTGTTTGTTCGCATGGCATTATTTTTTTTAACAATGTAGCCACCTTAGGAATGTGTGTGCACGGCATGATTGGTCTAGCTGTGACACTGAAATATCTCCAGCAAATCGAACTAGGACAGCATCAACTGGAAACACCCGTGGGTAACGTGCAGTTTAATTTGATTGACGACCAGACAGTCGAAGTTACAAATGTACCGAGTTATCGATATCAAAAGGATGTGTCGATCGACGTGAATATTCTAGGTGAGCAGCGAATGATTAAAGGCGATGTTGCCTGGGGTGGTAATTGGTTTTTCTTAGTTGACGATCATGGTCAAGATTTGACCTCCGAGAATGTGATGCATTTAACTGAGGTTGCGGCTAGCATCAAGAGAGCGTTATCCGAGCAAGGGGTCACGGGAGTGGGTGGCGCTGAGGTTGATCACATTGAGTTATTTTCTCCGACGGAGAACCCACAAGCCGACAGTAAAAATTTTGTGCTGTGTCCTGGCAACCAATATGATCGCTCGCCTTGCGGCACGGGAACGAGTGCCAAGATTGCTTGCCTGTTGGCAGATAAAAAACTTGCCCCGAGAGAAGTCTGGCGGCAAGAAAGCATCGTTGGTAGCGTGTTTCAAGCGAGTGGTGAGTTTGTGGACGGACAAGGAACTACTGGTGAACAGGTTTGCAGACCATCGATTCGCGGGACGGCTTATATTACTGCTGATAGTGAGATGATATTACAAGATGACGATCCGTTTCGAGACGGGATCGCGTAATGACCGTAACAAATAATAAGGCGGGATCGCATGTCACCGTCGTGGGAGGCGGAATCATCGGGCTTTCGTGTGCATATTATCTGCGGAGAGCAGGATACCGAGTGACTGTAATTGACCAGAGCACGATTGGTAGTGGTTGTTCACATGGTAACTGTGGTCTGATTTGCCCGAGTGATTTGATACCTTTGGCCAGTCCCGGAGCAATTCGACGGACGCTGAAAATGATGTGCCAGCGGCGAAGTCCTTTTCGAATTAAACCGACATTGAGTCCCGCGCGGTGGTTGTGGTTCCTTAAATTTGCGATGCGATGCAATGAGCGGCATCAGTTACAGGCGGCACAAGCGCGGTGGCAGTTGCTCGAATCGTCGATGCAGTTGTACCAAGAAATGTTAGATGAGCATGAGTTGCAGTGTGAATGGCAGCAGAACGGTTTGTTGTATGTGTTCCAGAATGAAGATGCACTCGAGGGACACTCAACGACGAATGATTTTTTGGCGCAGGAGTTTTCGATCAAGGGAGAACGCCTAGAGTCCGATGCGTTGGTGCAGCTGGAACCGAGTTTACTCGATAGTGTCGCTGGAGCTTGGTATTACGCGGATGATGCCCATGTGAGGCCAGATAAATTGATGTCGGAGTTGAAACGAGTGTTGCAAGAGTTAGGCGTGGAGATTCGTGAGAATTGCGAGTTACTGCGGTTTCGGAGTCGGGGGTTAAAAGCATTAGCGATTGAAACCACCGAGGGTGAGATCGAAGCGGATCATTTTGTGATGGCGCTCGGAGCGGTTACTCCGAAGTGGCAAGCAGAACTGGGGACAGACATTCCGATTCAGCCAGGAAAAGGTTATTCGCTGACCTATCAACGTCCCACGGATTCACCGCGAATTCCGATGTTATTTCCTCAGCATAAGGTTGCAATGACGCCTATGGACACGGGTTATCGCTTGGGATCGACGATGGAATTTTCAGGATATGATACATCGATTAATCAAGGTCGTTTGTCTTTGCTGCGTGAAGGTGTGGAACCATATTTAAGGCAGCCTTCTGGTGAAATCATTGAAGAAGAGTGGTATGGCTGGCGGCCGATGATGTATAACGGTATCCCGATTATTGATACGAGTCCAAGGTTACGTAATGTGCTGGTTGCCGCGGGGCATAATATGCTGGGACTATCGATGGGGCCGGCGACTGGGAAATTGGTGAGCGAACTGATAGCTGGTGAACCAACACATGTGGATGCGGCGGCTTATGGGCAACTGGGGGCTACAAATGGACACTACATACAACAGATGAGTTAGAATGATGTCATGAAAACAACCACTTTACTACTCGTGTTATCCTCATTTCTCAGTGTCTCAGCCGGAGAATATAATCCTGTGTTGGATATAGAAGATCCAGCGCCTAGGTGGGAAGCATTACCAGCGACTAATGGCAAACGGATTGCGTTTGATGATTTTAAAGCTAAGCAGGTGTTGGTGGTTGTCTTTACGTGCAATAGTTGCCCGTATGCGGTTGATTATGAGGATCGCTTGAATGCGTTTGCTAAAAAGTATACGGGTGAAGGAATGTCGGTTGCGTTAGTAGCGATCAACGTCAACAAGGTCGAGGAAGATTTGTTGCCGGCGATGAAGGTTCGAGCGGCTGAGAAGAAGTTTATCTTTCCGTATTTGTTTGATGAAACACAAGTGATTGCCAAAAAATTTGGCGCTGGTTATACGCCTGAGTGTTTCGTGCTTAATCAGAAACGTGAAGTCGTATATATGGGTGCGATGGATGATAGTCCTGATAAGACAAAGGTCAAAGTTAAATATCTGGAGGACGCAGTGGCAGCAGCGCTGGCGGGTGAGTTACCTAAGATTACTGAGACAGTACCCATCGGATGCCGTATTCGAATTGTCCGGACGCGGAGAAAGTAATCTGAGTGAATCTAATTCGCGATGAATGCTACATAGTAGAATATCGTTCCGGTAACGCCAG
>JABHUV010000269.1 GCA_018658605.1 Planctomycetaceae bacterium
CGCTCCGCAGTTCAAAGATCGAATTTTGAATGAAAAGGCGACGGTTGCCGCTAAACTGGATCAAGTGGGCGCGGTGTTAGTTGCCAAGTTAGCATTAGGTGCGTTGGCAATGGGTGATAAGTGGTATGGTGGCCCGACGAATAATCCTTGGAATCCGGCGCAAGGTTCCAGTGGTTCAAGTGCGGGTTCCGCTAGCGCTACGGCCGCAGGTTGCGTCGGTTTTTCATTGGGCAGCGAGACCTTGGGTAGTATTATGTCGCCCTCACGTCGGTGTGGGGTTACGGGATTACGCCCTACCTTTGGCCGAGTCAGTCGCCAGGGTTGCATGTCATTGTCGTGGAGCATGGATAAGTTAGGACCAATTTGTCGCAGTGCCGAGGATTGTGCTTTGGTGTTTCAAGCGATCCACGGTGCCGACGGACTAGATCCGTCAGCCGTGGACCGTCCCTTTCAATGGCCCGTAAAGATGAACATGAAACGAATTTGCGTTGGGTATGTTGACGATGGCCGCAAGCTGGCCGACCGTGAAGCGTTGCAGGTGTTTAAGGACCGCGGTTGTAAGTTGGTGGAGATTCAATTACCTACCGAATTGCCGACGTGGCCGTTAACCAATATTTTGTATGCCGAGGCGGCTGCACAGTTCGATCCGTTGACGCGAACGGGCGTTGAAGAGGGGCTCAACTCTTGGCCTAGATTGTTCCGTCGCGCAGAATTCGTACCGGCGGTTGAATATTTACGGGCGCAGCGAATTCGCAGTAAGCTGCAAGATGAAATGCAACAAGTTATGGAGCAGGTAGACGTGTTTGTTGATGGCGGCCGTGATGAGGCTTTGATTACTAATATGACCGGGCACCCGGCGATTGCGATGCCCAATGGATTTGTTGAGCGAGCAGGTGTGCGGCAACCAATGAGCGTGCAGTTGACTGGTCGTTTGTACGATGAAACAACCATTTTGGCGCTTGCCCAGTTATTTCAATCTGAGACCAATTACCATCTTCAGCGGCCGCCACTTGAGAAGATAAAAGAATGATAGGTACGTCATTGGCAACGCCGGCACTGGTTAATTCGATAGATGTTATAATCGATCATGTGTATTTCACTAATGCACTGACGTTTACTGAATGGTTTGTTTTGACAGAAAGCTCAACATGACGTTTAAAATAGCTGGCGTGCAAATGGATATTGTTTTGATGGACATATCTGCCAACCTAAGAGCTATGGAAAAGGCGCTACGTAAAACGACGAGCACCGGCGCGAGGTTGACCATCTTTCCCGAATGTGCTGTTACCGGCTATTGTTTTGATAGTCTCGAAGAAGCAATGCCCTATGCGGAATCCATTCCAGGGGAGAGCAGCCAGTTTTTTGAAAAGTTGTGTCGCGAAACCGACAGCTTCGTTATTTATGGTACTTTAGAGCGAGTTGATGACAAGCTTTTTAACGCTTGTGTATTGGTTGGTCCAGCTGGCGTGATTGGATCTTACCGAAAGATCCACCTGCCATTTCTAGGAATTGACCGCTTTACGACCCCGGGAGACCGTCCATTCGAAGTTCACGATTTAGGCGATATTCGAGTTGGCATGAATATCTGCTACGACGGATCGTTTCCTGAATCGTCACGAGTGATGGCTCTCGGCGGTGCGGATCTGGTGGTGCTTCCAACGAATTGGCCGCCTGGGTCGGAGACGTTTCCGTTGTATGTCATTAATACTCGTGCTGTAGAAAATAAGATCTATTATGCGGCGGTCGATCGTATTGGCGTGGAACGGGGATTCGCGTTTATTGGAGGAAGTAAGATTGTTGCGCCCAATGGATATGACATACAATTTGCTGATCATACAAACTTTGAAATACTGTACGGCGAAATTGATGTTGAAAAGAGTCGCAATAAACATATTGTTCGAGTGGCGGATAAACATGAGATTAATCGATTTGCTGATCGCCATCCGCAGTGGTACGACGCTATCTCGGATCCCAGAAATGACGACAACTAAACACTTTTACTTGAAATGAAACTGATATGAGTATGCTGAACAAACTGAACACGCCGCATCAACTGAAAGTCCCACGAGCTGGAATGAAACGCCGTCGTTTCCTACAAGGAGGCTTCGCTGCGTTGGCTGGTCTGAGCTTACCGGAAGTGTTTGACCAAACAAGCTACGCTGCTCGGTTGGGAAAGCAGCCATCAAAATTGAAAATTGTGGACATCGATCGTCAAACGGTACGGCTACCCTTTAGAGCAGCGCCCCAGCGTGCAATGGATCGGGAGATTCCCCATTGGCGTTGGGCTGAATTGGTGAAAGTCACATTATCTGGTGGCGTTGAAGGGGTGGGCGAAGGTCTACTATATTATTCTTGGGGTGTCACGTCCGATGAAAACGTTAAATATGCGATCGGGCGCAATGCCGCCGAATTGATGTGGAATGATGACCTCGGTGCGGCGCTGCAGATGGCGTTGTTTGACGCGGTGGGTAAGGCGGGGGATGTTCCAGCACATCGATTGTTGGGCAATCAGTTGTATGACACGACTCCATTGTCATGGTGGAATATCGATATGCCGACTAATGATATGTTGAGCGAATGTAAAACAGCGGAGCGATTAGGGTACAAAGCCTATAAGACGAAAGGTCGTCCCTGGTACGATTTGTGGGATCAAACGAAGACGTGTGCAGCAGCGATGCCGGAAGACTTTAAAATCGATATGGATTTTAATGAGACGTTGCTGACTGCGAAACAGGCTATTCCTATTCTGCAGTGGATGGACCAGTTTCCGCAGATCGATATTTACGAGTCACCTATTCCTCAGGCAGATGCGTTAGGTAATGCGGAGATAACCAAAGCAGTAAGAGCTGGCGTTTCGTTACACTATGGCACACCGCCGGCAAAGGATGTTATCAAGTTGGATGTTTGTGATGGATTTGTGATTGGTGGTGGAGCCACTCGGCTCATGACACAGGCGCATGTAGCAGAAACAGCCGATATGCGATTTTGGTTGCAGTTAGTGGGTACTGGAGTAACAGCCGCCTTTAGTCTGCACTTCGGTGCTGTCTGCAAAGCGGCGACTTGGCCCGCGGTGAACTGTCATCAATTGTATGTACACGACTTGTTGAAGCATCCAATCAAGGTAAAGGGCGGTTACGCTGATGTGCCGGATAAACCAGGGCTCGGAATCGAGATTGATTGGAATGCGGTGGCGAAATATCGCGTAGAAAAACCTGCGGCGCGGCCTGACCCCAGGCGGATGATCGAGACGACTTGGCCTGATGGACGCCGCATGATGACGGCCAACGACGGGACTGTAAACTTTATGCTCAATCCAGCCCGCTCCCCGGGCAATATGCCATTCTTTGAAAAGGGAGTCGATTCTCGGCTATTGCCAGACGATGGCTCCGCGCAATGGGATCAGTGGTATCAGCAAAGCCGTAAACAAGGGCCAACAATGGTCGAGGAGTAAAAGTCCTTCGAATAAAAACGATCGCGAATTCACGCGAATGTGATCATTGGGTAATTTCCTCAACGCCTAAGTCAACGACACCGGTTCATTCTCTACGAAGGTTTCAAGAGTGCCGATGCTACTGATGTGAGCGTGTAATACATCACCTGCTTTGAGGAATGTGTTCGTGGTTTTTCCAACACCGGCTGGTGTGCCCGTAGAGATAATGTCGCCAGGTTCAAGTGTCATCGAGCGTGACAGAAATTCAATCACGGCTGCTATCGGAAATACTTGTAATGCCGTAGTGCTGTCCTGACGCAATTCACCGTTGAGTGACAGTTTAAGGTCTAGCGTTTGGGGGTCGGGTATCGAAGTTGGTGTCGCAATGCAGGGACCGCAGGGGCACGAACTGTCGTGCCATTTGCCATGCATCCAATCGAAGAAACCATCACGGGAGCGTTCCTTGCGCTGCGGAAATGGATGGTAACCACGGTCTGAGATATCGTTGACCACGGTATAACCCGCGACGTAATTCAGCGCGTCCGCCTCGGAGATGTGTTTCCCGCGGCGGCCTATAACAACGGCCAATTCAAGTTCCCAGTCAAAATTATCCGGACTGGATGATGCAATTTGGATCGCAGTTCCGGGATCCGTAAGTGTGGTCGATGCGGGCTTCATAAAGACGTACGGAAATGTTTCCGCACGTTCAATTGGATCTCCTCCTCCTTCTTGGACATGTGCGGAGTAGTTGCCGGCTAGTAGTAACAGTTTATTGGGACGAGGAATCGGCACGAGCAGTTTAATGTCCTGGCATTCGGTCTTGAGTGAATCAACTTCATGTGGGTTTTCACACAGCCAATGCCATATGGTGTCTACCGACGCTAAATGTTCGCCCTCGGGGGGGAGCAATTGTAGCATGCAGGTGACTTGCCCAAGCTGTGTGGCATCTATAGATGTGGCTGCAGTGTGGGTCGCCGCGCAATAAGCAGTTGCGGCGGATGCAAGGTTGACGACGTGTTGATCAAAGTAAAAACCAAATTTGGTGATATCGTTTTGTTGGTATCGGCTGATTCTCATAGTTGCGGAATCCTTTGGTGTGTTGTAGAGAAAAATCAGTAAGTAATTGTAGTGACAGGAGCAATGAACCGAATTAGCAATCGATACGGCGGCCTTCGTCTGAGGCGGTGATAATATTTTCAATAAGCCTAACTGTGTCGACCATGGACTGTGTTGTATTGCGACATGCGGTGACATCGCCGCGGATCAGTGCATACCAATCTCGCAATAATGCTACACCGTTAATGCCACCGTATCCATGTGTGTCATCGGCGGGGGCAATAAATTCATCTTCCATCGCATACCATTGGGGCTGGGGACCATGAATTTCTAAAACTCCGCCAGTGTTTTCTTTCCGTGGATCCCAGTGCACCCAGCGTTCGCTGCCACGCAGTGTCCAGTACATTTCCCCCGCCCAACGCGGAACCCAGTATCCGCCGCTAATGGTGGCTAGAGCGCCATGTTGCATATCAAGCAGTGCGGTTCCGCCGTCTTCGACAGTCGCTGGTATATCGCCAAACACGCCCACTCGAGCGGTAATTGCTTTGACGCTTTGGTCGGTGATGTACAGTAATAGGTCGAGATGATGACAAGCGAGCCAACTGAAGAAACCGGCATAGCTTACGGCTTCATCAAAAAGATAATGATCTCGGCCTCGGCGATTAACGTCGCTGGTTACATACTTGGATTCAATGCTTATGAGTTTCCCGAACTGACCGTCGCTGACCATTTGGCGTAGTCGATTAGCGCATTGGTCATAACGAAACATGTAACCACTTTGAAAGGCCACTCCGGCTTGGTCGACAGCAATTTTTATCTGTTCAGCGTCTATAACTCGACCGGCGCCAGGTTTTTCAAGCAGGATGTGTTTTCCGGCGGCGGCAAGTTGTTGCACAACTGCGACGGTCTCGTCGTTAGGCAGACAGATGACCGCAGCATCGAATTGTTCGTTGGCGATGAGTTCGGTAGTTGAAACATAGCGTGGAAGATCCACGTAGCATTGCTGCAAGCTAGCAGTAGTTGCGCCATACATTGGTACGAGGCTGGTAATTGTTGCCTCTGAAGTGACATTGGCGATCAGGTCACGCCAACCAGCACCGTGTGGATTGTCGACTCCTATAAAGGCTAATTTCAGTGGTTGCGTCATGGTGAGTTTTAATGGAATGATGGATGCGAAACTAACAGTTTTCACTATAACATAAAAACATTTTGAAAACGGGATCAGGAATTTTGATGTATTAGCGTGAAGTTAAATTCTACCCACGAACATTAATTTGTGATAATTGGTGTAATTTGTGGTTCAAATCGTAGTTGACAGTCTATTCACGGAGCATACCACGGCGACTGCCCGAAGCTAAATTCATCTGTTAAAATCATGCCTTATGAATGTGCCGAAATGTTTACCCATCGTTGAAGAATTGTTGCCGTTGGCGGATGTTGAATCTGTGTTTCTGCAATTGTCAAAACAACCCCATTGCTTGTTCCTTGATAGCGCAAAGCAACAAGATGATCTGGGACGCTATTCCTTCATTGCGGCGGATCCGTTTGATTATCTTGAGATTGCCAGCCATACAGAGAATGAAATAGATGTGTTGCAGCAACACTGGAATATGTTGTTACAAGATTTTGAAATTGAAACCATCGATGAGTTGCCACCGTTTCAAGGTGGCGTGGCGGGCATGTTTGGCTATGACATTGGGGCCAGTCTCGAAAATATTCCAGTGCCACGTTGCAATGAATTTCAAATTCCCTCGTTAGCGGTTGGTTTTTATGACACCGTCGTCGCATTTGACCATCATCAAAATCGTGCTTGGATTATTTCACAGGGCTTACCAGAAAAAGACCCTGTCGCTCGTACGACGCGTGCCGCTGCACGCATTGCTCAATTTCGCGACTGGATCAATGAGGAATCTGCCCCCGCGCAACAGATACCAGCGGCGGGGATCACTGCAACGACACTAGCGCCACAATTTCCCGTATCCGCCAAAGGGGTACCAGTTGGTCGATTAACCAGTAATATGTCTGCTGAAAAATATCTTGAGACAGCGCAAAAGGTGGTTGACTACATCCACGCTGGAGATATTTTCCAAGTTAATTTGAGCCAGCGGCTTTTACATCGGGCGAGTACCGATGCGGTCAGTCTGTATCAACGGCTACGGCAGCGGAACGCCGCAACATTTGCGGGCTATTTTGCAATGAATGAGTTTGAGATTGTTAGCGCATCGCCTGAGCGGTTTTTGCAGGTAACTCAAGGTGTTGTAGAAGCGCGACCGATCAAAGGAACACGCGCACGAATCGCTATGCCTGAAGCTGACCTTTACGCCGCCGCAGATTTGCAACAGAGTGAAAAAGACCGAGCGGAAAATGTGATGATCGTGGATTTGTTGCGTAACGATATTTCACGCGTCTGTGATGCGGATAGTGTGTTTGTGACAGACCTTTGCCGTCTGGAAGTGTATGAAACGGTTCAGCACTTAGTCAGTGTCGTCCAAGGGCGATTGCGCTGTGATGCCAACGTATTTGATCTTTTGCGAGCGACCTTTCCTGGCGGTTCCATTACTGGTGCCCCCAAAGTGCGTGCGATGGAGTTAATCGCCGAATTGGAACCGACGGCACGTGGACCCTATTGTGGTAGCTTAGGGTACATTGGATTCAATGGAGATATGGATTTTAGCATCCTCATCCGTACGATTACGGCAGGTAAAGGTTGGTGGCAGTTTCCCGTTGGCGGTGGAATCGTCGCGCAATCAAATCCACAACGTGAATATGCGGAAACGTGGGAAAAAGCCGCTGGTATGTTGCGGGCCTTGGAATAGGTAATAATAGAAACGATATGATTTTACTCATCGATAATTATGATAGTTTTGTTCATAACCTAGCTCGGTATTTCCAACGGCTAGGACAACAAACGTTAGTTGTTCGCAATGATGCGATGACAATCGCTGAAATCCGTGAACTCAAGCCAACGGCAATTGTCCTTTCACCAGGTCCCTGTGTTCCCGATACAGCTGGTATTAGCCTAGAGGTCGTTTCCGTTTTGTCAGGCGAGTTTCCAATCTTAGGGATATGCCTTGGACACCAAGCCATTGGCCAAGCGTTTGGTGGTGATGTGGTTCTAGGGGCGGAACCTGTGCATGGTCGCACCAGTTGCATGGAGCATGATGGTCGGGGGGTGTTTGCAAGCGTACCACAAGGGTTTGCCGCTTGCCGTTATCATTCACTCGTGTTAGACCGTGAAACGTTGCCTGATGCCCTGCAGGTAACTGCATGGTTGGCGGATGAAACGTTGATGGCGATCCAACATCGCGAGTATTGTGTCGTGGGTCTGCAGTTCCATCCAGAGTCAGTACTCACCAGTAACGGATATCTATTGCTTGCTAATTTCCTCAAGATGGCGGGTGTAGATGTGCCGAATAATAATTTGACAATGGGTAACGAACGGCATCTTGTTGTCGATCAAACAACGGATGAAACTGAGCGAATCATTACGTTTTAAAATAGCGTCGATTCGAATAAACGATGAAAAATGAAATGGCATTTTCGATATGATTCTTGAAGGCATTGTTACGACACGCAACACAGATGGCACAGTCAATGTTTCGCCAATGGGTCCTGAAATTGGTGATGACTCTGTCGGCAATAAGTTTGTGCTTAAACCTTTCAATACATCGCAGACCTATCAGAATTTGAAGCGCAGCGGGGTGGGAGTGTTGCATATTACGGATGATGTGTTGCTGATTGTCCGCGCGGCCATTCATCAATTAACGGAGATACCGACGATTGATGAGAGTTGTGGCAACCATCGGTTGGTAATCGGGAATGTATGCAGGTGGTTTGAATTTGAAGTAGTGGAATTGGACGACGAGCTACAGCGGACAAGGATTCAATGCAAAATCACCCAGCAGGGAGAATTACGGCCGTTCTTGGGATTCAATCGAGCTAAACATGCCGTACTTGAAGCAGCCATTCTTGCGACTCGAGTAGGGATTCTGGAGCGGCAGGAAATTGATCAACAGATGCAACACTTAGAAGTCATTGTCGAAAAAACCGCGGGTGAACAGGAACTCGCCGCATTTGAATTGGTTCAACGTTTCTTGGCGGCCACAAATTAGCATTCGCCTGCGCGAACGGAGACTAAAACCGCTCAATTCGTTTGTTTACGGGTGAGGCGATGGCTGGTTTCTTCTTGGGTTAAGTAGCCCCAGTCCAACGATTGGTCTTGGGTATATTGTTTGTCTAACGTTAGCGCAGTAAGTGCCTTTCCCATTTCAAAGCCCAAATAGAAACTGTGCGCTGCATCTAGATTTGTGGGCTTTGCGGATTGACCCTGGCCGCTGAGCAATTGCTCGAAAATCACGAACGGATCTCTATCGGATAAGTGTAGTTGTCGACTGACAAGATGAATTTCATCCCGTTCCGTAAAAATGCGATAGTTATTGTCTTTTAAATCTGTAGCCAATCGGTCCAGTTCTTCGCTTCCAAAACTCATTATTTCTTCGTCTCGCAAAGTGACTAAATCACGTGCGACGTGTTTTGGTGGGACCCGTTGCTCGATGGCATAATGTACGAGTTGCCTAGCAATGGCGCATTCGCGGACACTTGTCCGAGACCAATTGATAACTTGGGTTGTTAAAACACTGTGGATCGCTAGTTCTTGGCAAATGCCCAACAACAGCAGGTTAACACCGGCACTATCGCAATCGGTTAGCTCGGTAAGATTACCGATCCCCATCATCATTTCAGCGTCTGGATACCGTTGTCGTACATCCATGTAGCGTGAAAGACTTTTGGCAAAGCCGCAGCCGATTGGTTCGAGGATCGGGTCAATCCGCAGCGAAATGTTGTTGACCGCCAAAAATTCAATGGTGTCATCGAGTCCACCAAGTGTCGTTGGCTCATCCGGGATCGCAATAACAGTCGCATCCCAATCGACAGCGGCGTCTCGATTACTACTGTTGACGCTCAACACTAATTCAGCGCCCGCAGCAACGGCCGTGGTGATTTCTGTGGTATTAAGGCTATCAATGGAAACCCGCAAGCCTTCTGCGCGTAATGCCTTAACACAGTCGGCTACTCCTGGCCAAGTGCTGCCTGGGTCACAACCAACATCTATGATATCAGCGCCGTCACTAGCAAGTTGTTTGGCTGTCGTAATGATATCCGGCAGTGGCAAGCGTGGGGCATGATTGATTTCAGCGATAATCTCGATGGTTGACTCGCCATAATTATGCGGCGGTTGGTAGCCGAGGCCAAAGTGTTGACGAAGTTTGCGCAAATCTCGAGGTCCCGCTTCTATCGGGCAGGGGAGTGTGGCAATCAGTGGTGATAGATCTCCTTGGCAATACCCCGGGATGATGACTAAATCAATTCCGTTAGGAATTTCAAGTTTCTTGGCGATCCAAGCAGGGGTCATGAGGGCGGCAACGGTTATGGGTAGCACAGCGACTTCATAATCGATGCCCACTTGCGGCGCAAGTTCCCTCAATTCGTTTTCGAGCGCATGTTGCGCTAGGCGACCCGTTATAAACAGGATACGTTTTCCGGCCAGTGATTCGTTATTCGCCATTATATTGTTCATCTAAGTTAGCAGTTGGCTCTATGTGCTCATGACTCAAGCCACCGTTAATGGAGATGGTCTGCCCCGTAATGAAACTTGCTGCGGGTGCAGCGAGATGGACGGCAACGTTTGCTACGTCCTGGGGTGTACCCCAACGACCCATCAGCGATTCCTTTTTTGCACGTTTGTCCCAATACGTTGACGTTGTATTTCCCCACGCTGTTTGGATCCAACCAGGTGCTAGGCAGTTGACTCGGACATGTGGCGCTAGTTCTCGAGCTAAGCTGTGTGAAAAACCGATTACCGCCGATTTGGTTGAACCGAACAATTGACCACTGTCACCGCTTTGTCCGACGGCAGCTTGATCCCAACCCATATTTAGGATAACAGCATTAGCCTGTTTACCTACATTTATCATCGGTTTGCTTAATCGGCGGCAGATGCCGATTGTTCCTTGGACGTCAAGCTCCCACAGGGCCGCGAGTTTTTGTTCAAAAGACCATTCAGCAGCGTCTCCGGTAAGAACGTCGCGACCGGCGTTGTTAATCCAAATGTTGATCTGTTCGTTGGCTTGGAATGCTTGCTCGACAAGTGATGCTTGGGCTGCGGTTGATGTCAGGTCGGCGTAAAGTAACGTGACGTCGCGTCCGTAACTGCGAATCTCAGCGGCTGTTGCTTCTAGGCCTGCTTGATTAGTGTTGGCATGGATGATCAGATTAGCACCCTGTTGAGCAAACGTGGTAGCGATTGCGTTACCGATTCCCGAAGAAGCACCGGTGACGACGGCCGTTTGATTTGCTAAAGGTGGTGAGTAATCGCCCATAGATATATTATCTGTTGATCAATTGGTGGCGGTGGTTATGATTGTTCGGTGGAAACGAGATTGCGAAACCAAAGGAGTTCATCGGCGATACCTTGCGCTAAATCGGATCGTTGTAGATGCTCTGGTAGAACATTCCACGCGTAGGTTTCAACTTCGAAATGTTCTAAGTTTGGCATCGACTTGCAGACTTGCATGCATTCTAGAATATCCTGTTGCGATGTGCTGAGTAGCCCTAAGGATTCTAGAAAAATTGGGACATGGAAATGAACACTCCAGGTACTTTCGAGCGACTGGGGGTCGGTGACAGTTTCCAGAGCCATAGATAAGTCTTGATGAAAATGAATGGTTTGATTGGATTCGCGAATGCAAGTTTGATGGAGATAACGAGGTTCATTGAAGTTGGCAAGTTGTTCAAATGCTGCAGTGCGATCACTAGCAGCAAGTTGTGCGAAGTTAACTTGGACCGCAGATGATACTTGGATCTTACCGACTTGAATTCCTAGTGCTTGATACCGTCGCAGTACATCTGCTTGTGATTCAAACATCACGGCACTGTGACAAACGTCGTGGCAGATTCGAATGTGGTGAAGGATTTTATCGGCAGAACCGTGGGGTAGCAGACGGTTTTGAAACAGGTCAATCATGTCTGCGGCGACGTCGAGTGCACAACCTGGTTCCGGTTCAATACAAATGTGGATCGTCCGGCCGGTTGCCTGTTGCAATTCATGTAAGAAATCCGTAAGTTCAAGAAGTTGCCGAATCGTTGAATCCCATTGCTCTGCGGTGATAGATTGTTTTCCCCAAGCGACAGGCAAAGTAGAGATGCTGCCAGTTTTTCCCTTTGGGAGAATAGTCTCGAGAATCGTTGCAAGGTTTTTTGTGTATTGGAGTCGGTCATGGTCGTACCATGTTGGTTTGTAGACGTCGTGTTTGACGACTTCGTTGTGGAAATTTCCATAGGGAAACCCGTTTAGCGTAAAGGGTATGAGTCCCTGATCGGCGAGCCAGTCACGAAAAACCGTGGTTTGTTTGGAGTCAATTAACTGCTGGGCGGCTGGTGCAGCGAGCCACAGCCCGATACCCATGGGGTCATGTGGAGAAACAAGTTGCTTGACGCGCGCAGCATATTTGGAGAGGTTCGCTTGAGTGGATTCAAGGTCGACTCCAGCATGCACGTTGGTACAGTAGCCAATCTCCAAAATAATTTCCTTGTTGCCGTAAGTAATGTGATAGGGTTGTCGCTGTTATTAACTGATTAAGTCCTTCATTTCGCTGACTGCCTGCCGTAAACCAACAAACACAGCGCGGGCGACGATGGAATGCCCAATGTTGAGTTCCAACATGCTGTCGAGTTGCGCGACGGGCAGCACGTTTTGATAATTTAAGCCGTGGCCCGCATGGAGGTTTATGCCGGACTCGATGATGAGTTTTCCAGCAGTCGCCAGTTGCGCAAGGCACCGTATTTGTTCTTCGCCTTTGTGCAGTGCATATTGACCTGTGTGCAGCTCAATCGCTTGGACTCTCATCTTAGCCGCGGCTGCTATTTGTGACGGGTCTGGATCAAGGAATAGAGCAACACTGATGCCAGCATCTTGCAATCGGGAAACAACTGGTTTGATCGATTCGTAGTGTGTGCTGACGTCGAGTCCACCTTCGGTCGTGACTTCTTCTCGTTTTTCTGGAACCAGGGTTACTTGGTCTGGTGTTGTTTCACATGCAAGGTCAACGATGTCAGGGGCAGTGGCCATTTCAAGGTTGAGCTTGATGTTAACTGAATCACGAAGCATGTGGACATCTCGGTCGATGATGTGTCGGCGGTCTTCACGCAGGTGGATGGTAATGCAATCGGCGCCACCGAGTTCCGCGAACGCTGCCGCCCATACTGGATCGGGTTCATACGTTTTTCTCGCTTGGCGAATAGTCGCGACGTGATCGATGTTGATGCCTAATTCGACCATATTAGAAGATTTGCTTTCGTAAATTGGTAAGTGTTAACAGGGTTTAGCCGTCAAAGATATTGTACGGTGTGGACCGCAGATCGGTAAGAATGTCAAGAAGAAATTGGTAGCGAATGCGCAGTATCTTAGGAGATGTCGGCGCCTTGATTGTCGGCCCGGACGATTTCGACACGTAACGTTTGGCCAGAATCATCACTTCCCATAGAATCTTTGAATCGCTGGGCGTCGGCTTCCGTTTCGAATATGCAAAACAATGTTGGCCCCCAACTGCTCTGACCAATTCCGTGAGCACCTAGATCTTTGAGCCACTCCACGCGGCGATTTAACAAGCGACCATTATAGGGTCCGCCTTGAATCGAAGAAAAACAACCTCCCGCAATACGGCCGTAGTTTTCGATCGCATCAGCGGCCATCATGAAATCACCTGATGTGATGCCAGGTAGTAAGCCAGATTCAAGTTCGGTGATAAGTTGATCGGTGGTTCGCTGTGCGACGGGTGGGATGTCGCCGAACGCACGAGTTTCTTGTTCACCACTTAGCCCTTGTTCGTTTTCGGGGCGTATTAACATAATACGCCACGCATCGGGAAAGTCGAGTCGGCACTCGAGCGGGGAGATGCGTTCACTGGGAAGACGCCCGCGTTCCACGATTAATCCACCGAATTCGAATCCATAGGTTCCGACAGCACTTCTAGATGCGCGGTTCACAACGAAGGCTCGCTCCATAGCACCAAAGCCTTCGCCTGTAAGGAAGGCTTGTAGTATTTCTGCGGTGGACAACCCAAGTTGAGTGCCAAGGCCGAGACCGACGTGTTGCTCGGGGGCGTCGGTAACGGTGAGAACACAAGATGGCAAAGTGTCGACTTGTGTGTAAAGCTGCCATTGTTGCGCAAAATCAAGCAGTCGTTCAGCGTAGGGACCTTTTGTGGCGAATTCGTCGGATGGAGTTGCTGTGATTTCGACGCGCGGTTCTTTTAGCATCAAGCCCACACCACCGAAATTTCGACCTTCTTGATTTCCGAAAGAGAGTAGGCCGAAGTGTAGTCGCGTGGGAGCGCTGACATGAACAGCTTTCGTGCCGTGTATTTGCAGGTGTGATTGAGTCATCAGCTATTGAAAGAAAAGTGAGGGGAGCTATTTTTTGCGTTGCATCTTTGCCCAAGTGTCTCGCAATGTCACACTGCGGTTAAACACGAGGTTTTCTGGGGTCGAGTCTTTGCTGTCCACGCAGAAATATCCAAGGCGCTCAAATTGATAAAGCTCACCGACTGCGGCATCTCCGAGCGAAGGTTCAAGCTTGCAATCAGTGAGAATTTCTATCGAGTTTTCGTTGAGGTTATTCAAGTAGCTATCAGCGGCGGGGGGGGCGGTCGCTGCGCCGGATTGGTCGGCATTACCCACTTCAAAGGGATCTGCCGTTTTGAAGAGGTGATCGTAGAGACGAACTTCGGCTGTAACCGCAGTAGCTGCGGCCACCCAGTGAATGGTCCCGCGTACTTTTCGGCCGTCAGGCGCTTGGCCTCCCAATGTTTTCGGATCGTAGGTGCAACGTAGTTCGACGACTTCGCCGGCATCGTTTTTAATGACGTCCGTGCAGGTAATGAAATAGCCGTATCGCAGACGGACCTCTCGACCAGGTCCGAGCCTGAAAAATTTCTTGGGCGGGTCTTCCATAAAGTCTGTTCGTTCGATGTAAAGTTCCCGGGCAAATGGGACTTTGCGTTTACCGGCACTTTCGTCTTCGGGGTTGTTGATTGCGTCAAGCTGTTCGACTTGATCTTCAGGGTAGTTTTCGATCACGATTTTAAGGGGTCGTAATACACCGGCTCGGCGATTGGCCCGTTTGTTGAGGTCCGCGCGAAGCGCATCTTCGAGCCATGCCATGTCGTGCAGACTGTTTTGCTTGGTGACGCCAATGCGTGCGCAGAAAGCTCGGATGGACTCGGGAGTGTAGCCTCGCCGTCTCAAACCGGAAATGGTGGGCATGCGAGGGTCATCCCAGCCTGAAACATGATTGTCTTGGACAAGTTCGAGCAACTTCCGTTTACTCATCATTGTGTGGGTGATGTTCAACCGAGCGAATTCAATTTGACGAGAACGGAAGATGTCCAATGTTTCCAGAAACCAATTGTAGAGCGGTCGGTGATGTTCAAATTCGAGCGTGCAAATTGAGTGTGTGATTTCTTCGATGGAGTCGCTGATGCCATGGGCATAGTCGTACATGGGGTAGATGCACCAGTCGCTGCCGGTGCGATGATGCTCGATATTACGGATACGGTAGATGGTGGGGTCACGCATGTTCATGTTGGGTGAGGTCATGTCGATTTTGGCACGCAGAGTGTGCTCGCCTTCGGCAAACTCGCCCGCTTTCATGCGGCGAAAAAGGTCGAGACTTTCATCTCGATCTCGATTGCGGTAGGGACTGTCTTTCCCGGCATCGTTCCAGCCTCCGCGGTAACTGCGAGTTTCTTCAGCGTCGAGGCTGCATACGTATGCGTGGCCAGTCTTGATAAGTTGTTCAGCAAAATCGTATAGTTGCTGGAAGTAATCTGAAGCGAAGTAGACGTGGTCCCACTGGAATCCAAGCCAGCGCACGTCTTCCATGATCGAGTCTACGTACTCGGTTTCTTCTTTGGCTGGGTTGGTGTCGTCAAATCGTAAATTGGTCTGTCCGCCATTTGCTGCCGCAATGCCGAAGTTTAAACAGATGCTCTTGGCATGACCAATGTGCAGATAGCCATTAGGTTCCGGCGGGAATCGAGTATGCACGCGTCCTTGATGTTTTCCAGACGCGTTGTCTTCGGCGACGATCTGCTCGATGAAATTAAGCGAAGCAGCGGCAGATTCGTTACGCGGATCGTTGTCGCTACTTTTTGAGTGTTGATTCTGATTCATGATAATAGGTGTGTGTTGGTGAACCGGTTCTGTGGGTTGATTTGTGAGTGAATCCGCTATGTGACTAATTCACTGTTTGTGATTGTAACGTGAAGCCGACTAGTTTTAATATGGCAAAAAAGGCTTTGTTATGCCGAGTCGTTGTTGGGTAAAGTTGCTGCAAGAGTGATAGCCCGTTCGATACGATTGAGACAGCGTTGTTGGCCGAGAATTGCAAGCGTGTCAAAAAGCCCGAAGCCGGCGGGTTTACCTGTAATGGCGATCCGTACGGGATGCACAACTTGGCCAAACTTAAGGTCGCGGTCAGCGATGAACTGCCGCATCGCGGCTTCTATGTTTTCGGTGGTGTATGATTCAATAGCAGCGAGGGTGTTCGTAAAATCTCGCAGTAACTCAACCGCTTCGGCGGTATTAACGATTCGTTTGCTAAAAGCTTTTTCATCGTAAACGATGGCATCGTCGTCGGTGAAGAAATTATCGTAATCTAGGATGTCACCGGCCACAGTCATTCGCTGTTCGCTCGCTGTAATGATCGAATTTACATAAGGTGCGGTGTCGCAGTTTGGCGGAGCGTCGATGAGCCCAGCTTGTTGTAAGTAGGGAACGGACATGGCTGTTTTTTGTTTTACGTCGAGTTGGTCCATAGCGCGTTGTTGGAACGCAGTCAGTTTTGTTGGATCAAAGCTGGCAGGACTTTTGACAACACGTTCTAGTGAAAATACACGGATCATTTCATCGCGCGTAAAGTCCTCAGTTTCACCGTCGAGTGACCATCCTAGCAATAGTAGATAGTTGACAACGGCATTGGGGAGAAAACCGATGTCACGGTAAAAGTCGACGAGTACGGGGTTGAATGTTTCTGGGGCGAGTTGTTTTCCACAAATTGTAGCGATACGACTGCCGTGCTCGTAGAGTTTTAGGAAGTCCTGATTTTTAAGGTATTTGGCTATTTTACGTTTGCTGAGTTTGTTTTTACTGCCAGGTTCTGCGACGTAAGGCAAATGTGCGTATTGCGGTAGGTCGTAGCCGAGTCCTTGAGCGATAAAGATTTGTCGCGGGGTGTTCGAAAGGTGTTCTTCGGCACGGATGACATGGGTGATTGCAAATGCTGCATCGTCGACGACGCTTGCTAAGTGATACAGGCAACTGCCATCGGATTTTTGAATCACCATGTCTTGTTCGCTGGCCCATTGGAATTCGACATCACCGCGGATCAGGTCAGGTATTACGCAAGTGCCTTCGCGGGGCATCTTTAGGCGTACCACAGCAACTCGCCCTTCGGCTTCGTAGGCAGCGGCTTGAGCATCGGTTTCTGCCATCCAGTTACGGCTGTATAGATAGGAAGTACCAGCACCTTGAGCGATCTCGCGTTCCGCTTGAACTTCTTCGGTGCGCGAATAGTCCCGATATGCGAGTCCCTTTTCCAGTAGTGTTTCGACGGCACTTTGGTAGTGATCACTCCGTTGTGATTGGAAATATGGGGCGCAGTCGCCACCGATCTCTGGGCCTTCGTCCCAATCAATGCCTAGCCAGCGAAAGCCGTCGAGGATTGGTTGTAATGCTGCGTCAACGTTGCGATTTTGGTCGGTATCATCGATACGGAGGATGAATTGGCCTCCGTGTTTGCGAGCGTACAGCCAGTTGAATAGTGCAGTGCGGACTCCACCGATGTGAAGGTAACCTGTTGGGCTTGGAGCGAATCGTGTACGAACCATGATTTTAAAATTTTCGCTAGTTGTGGTGACTGGGGCGTTTGGTGAAATAGCGTATTTACATTGTGTCAGTTGTCTATTCTATCGGGGAGTTCCTGTGGCGAGTATGACGTAGTCATGATTAATCGAGTTAGTTTATTGCGTTTTTTGTGCAGAGTGAAAAAAAATGTGCCGATGACTTGACAAGGTAGTGTACGCATGTACACTACCATAGGCAGCGCAAATAAAACAGTGCCTTGCTGACTGTTATGAAATTAGAGTGATGAAAGAAGGAGTGAATAATATTTAATAAATGCCTGTTTCCCAACAACATCAACATGAAGGACACGACAAACATGCAGGACATGACCAATCTGAACAGCAGGGAGAAAACGAGCAAAGTGATCAAAAAAGGATATTACAACAACTGCAGTACTTGATACGTGATTCGCAGCCAGTGGTTACTGCAAAAGTTGGGGAATCAAGTGTGCCGACGGGTTGGAAGCAATTAGATTCGATTTTGCCACATGGAGGATGGCGATCGGGGCAATTGGTAGAGTGGCTGGGCGAAGTTAAAGGTGGTGGAGTGGGATTACTAGGACTATGGTCTGCTTGGCAAGTGGCGCAGCGTGGAGGCGTACTTGTGGTACTAGACAATACAGGCCAGTTTTTCCCACCGGCAGCCGCCGCGTTGGGGATCCACTTGAGTCGCATGTTGGTGGTGAGCCCTCAGGGTAAGGCAGATTTTGACTGGACATTGGATCAAGTGTTACGTTGTCGAGCTGTGGGAGCGGTATGGGTGAATTTGCCCAAAATTGATAATCGAGCTTATCGGCGACTACAGTTGGCAGTTGAGCAAAGTGGTGTATTTGGTGTTTTGGTTAGAGAGCAGAAGTGTTTACCGGATCCGACATGGGCACATTTACGATTGCATGTAACTCCCTTAGCGGGACAAGGCAATTGGCGGTTTCAGGTCGAGGTGATACGTGCTGTTGGTGGGAATACGGGAGCAAGTTGTGAATTGGAATTTATGGAAATCGCAAATCAACAGTGGTCTAAAAAAAATAGGGCTTTGTTAAACCCTGCAAACGAACCGCAAATTATTACTAATTACTTCCAATGATCTCCGATGAAAAAAATAATTTGTATATGGATACCCGGTGGAATTGAGTTCACTGGCAAGGATGGGACGAGTAAGGAGACTGGTAAGGATACCCGGTCTGTCGAGCGGCAAGTTTGGGAAACTCAGGATGGGATGTTCCAACTTGCTCGCTGGGCAAACCGCTATTCGCCACTAGTAGGTTTCCCCGAGTCGGTAAATTGGAAGCGTGAGTTAGCTGCTCAAGAAAAACGGGCTGCCGGCAAACATGTAGGGACTCAATATGCACATCAACCAGATCCCCGCGCTGCGGCTTGGAAAACGGAAGCAATTTGGCTGGATGTTACCGATGTGTGCGATTATTTTGGGACGGTGACAAAATTAGTGGAGCGGATCAGTAAAGACTTAATACGATTGGATATCGCAGCACGTATAGCGGCGGCAAGTACGGTTGGCGCAAGTTGGGCCGCGTGCCTGTACTTGGCGAATTCAACAGTAAACCAAACGATAGTGTTAGCGACGGATCAACTGGATCAAGCGGCCTTACGGGAAGAACTTGGACCACTCCCTGTAAATAGTCTTAGGCTTCCCGCTACCGCGCTTGATGCTTTGGATCGGCTAGGGATCATTACTCTCGAACAATTAATTGGATTACCACAAGAAGCGATAGCTCAGCGTCTTGGGACGCTGGTTACTCAGAGATGCCAGCAGCTTTTTGGTCAGGCCGTTGAGCCGCTGAAAATGGTGCATCCACAGCAGCGGTATCTTTCCGAACAAGTGTTGCTAGGTCCCATTGGCGGTGTGCAAATGATTGTGGATTTATTTAAACACGTGCTCGAACCTATTTTAGAGCGTCTTAGGAAGCGAGGTCATGGAATATTACAACTCTGCTGTAAGTTTGAAGTGTCACGGTACGGCCAGCGGGTTTATTGTAATGCGACTGCGAATGTTGGCTCCAAGTCCGTCGCGGCATCAGGTATCCACATCGAACAATTTACTATTGGCTTGTATCGACCTACGGTTGAATGTTCACATCTTGTTTCATTATTTGAATTAGCTTGGGAGAAGGTGGGACGCATCGACGAGATGTATCACATTTCCATCGAAGCAACCCAAACGGTAGAGATGCAAGAGGTTCAATTAGAGTTATTCTCGGATAAAGAATTAGAGCAACCTGTTGCAGGAAATCGTGAAATAGTTAGGGATCAAATTCCGCCACGTGTTTTATCGCAATTGATTGATCGTTTAACGAGTCGGCTTGGAAAACAACAGGTTTCACGACCGCAGTTGAGAGCGGAAGCTCAGCCAGAATTTAGTTTTGTAATGCAAGTAGTCGTCGAATTGGATATACAACGCTGGTGCAATCATGTTTTGCGCGCGGCCCGTAAATCATTGGAAGCGAGCAGTGGGAATTCTCCGCCCATTACCTCTCAGAAAACACCGTACAACAGTCAACACTCAGGTTGGGCATTGGGTCAGCAATTGTCAATCGACGCACGACCGTTATGGCACTGGAGCTCTCCACTGGAAATTCGATGTCACACTAAAAGTCGAACGGGTGCACCAATCCGTTTGTTTCATAGTGGAAGTTGGCAACAGGTGATACGTTCATGGGGGCCTGAGCGGATTGAAACGGGTTGGTGGCGGTCGCGTGCTGTGCGGCGAGAGTATTTTCGAATCGAAATTGATAGCGGCCAACGATTTTGGGTGTTCAGGCAACTGCCAACTTCACAGTGGTTTTTGCAAGGAAGCTTTTGATAGGAATTGTAAATGAACTACGCCGAACTACATTGCAAATCCAGTTTTTCATTTCTGCAAGGCGCTTCTTCTGCTGATCAGTTGGTGCAGCGAGCGATAAGGCTTGGATATTCTGCTTTGGCAATTACCGATCGTAATACCCTAGCTGGAATTGTTCGCGGACATGGTGCGGCCGTTGATGCAGAATTACAATATATCGTCGCTGCGGAATTAACGTTTGATGATGCTCCGCCTTGCGTTGTCTGGATTCGCAACCGTTCAGCTTACGCCTCGTTGTGTCGTTTGCTGACACTTGGACGCCGTCAGGCCTCCAAAGGTAATTGCCGTTTATCCTTTGAGGACTTAGTTTCTCATGGTGACGAGTTCCTGTTGGGCGTGATCCCTGATTGGAATCGGTTGTCGACGGCAACTATCTCGGATCATCACCGCGTACATGCTGCCGCCAAACTTATCGACGCCGCAGATTTGCAACGATACAACGACATGTTTGGGGAGCGTTGCTATTTGCTAGCGGAATTACACCGCGGATCAGCGGATCTACAGCGACTTGATTCGCTTCAGAAATTGTCACAACAAACGCATGTTCCATTAGTTGCTTCTGGCGATGTTTACTATCACGATCCCTCGCACGCGCGGCTGCAAGATGTTCTCACCGCAACTGCTCATGGTTGTACCGTGTATGATATTGGACCCTATCAGTTTGCGAATGCCCAACGACACATGCGTCCACTTGAAGACATTGCGAAACTATTTTGCCAGATTCCACAGGCACTTCGACGAACTCGGGAAATTGCTGACATTTGCAGGTTCTCACTTTCTGAATTGCGATATGAGTACCCCGAAGAACTTGTCCCAACAAATATCACTCCAATTGCATACCTCAAACAACTGGCGTGGACCGGGGCCGACGAGCGATATCCGCGAGGGGTTCCACGCAAGGTTATTAATCTTCTGCAACACGAATTGGAACTGATTGGGGAGTTGCATTACGAAGCCTACTTTTTAACGGTTTGGGATCTGGTTCGGTTTGCCCGCAGCCAAGATATTCTATGTCAGGGGCGAGGTTCGGCCGCTAATTCCGTTGTCTGCTTTTGTTTGGGCGTAACCTCGGTTGACCCAGATACAACTCAGTTGTTGTTTGAGCGTTTTATTAGTCGCGAACGGGCTGAAGCACCTGATATTGATGTCGATTTCGAGCATGAACGTCGTGAAGAAGTACTTCAATACCTGTACAACAAATATGGACGCGACCGCGCCGGAATGACCGGTGTGGTGACTACCTATCGTATGCGTAGTGCGGTGCGGGAAGTCGGTAAAGCTCTTGGTTTTCCCTTGGATTTAGTCGATGCGATTGCTAAAAACCTAGATGGGCGTATTGCTGAAGGTGACCTCTGTTTGCGGTGCCGAGAAGTAGGATTAGACCCAGATAAATTGGTGGGGGAACGATTTATAGAGCTTGTGGAGATGCTGCGAGGAATGCCGCGGCATCTGTCGCAGCACGTAGGTGGAATGGTTATCACCCAAGGGTTACTTAGTGAACTAGTACCGATTGAAAATGCGGCCATGGATGGACGGACAGTGATTCAATGGAATAAAGATGACCTCGATGAACTGGGAATTCTAAAAGTCGACTGTTTATCATTGGGAATGCTTAGTGCGATTCATAAGTGTTTCGATATGTTACGGCAACACAAGAATCAAGAATGGACGTTGGCAACGATTCCTATGGATGACAGTAAGGTGTATGACATGATTTGCAAGGCTGATACAGTGGGAGTGTTTCAGATTGAGAGTCGGGCACAGATGAGTATGCTACCCCGACTTAAGCCGCGTTGTTTCTATGATCTTGTCATCGAAGTTGCGATTGTCCGACCTGGTCCTATTCAGGGTAACATGGTTCATCCTTACCTGAAACGCCGTGACGGTTTGGAAGAACCTTGTTATCCAAACGATGCAATTCGTGAGGTACTCGATCGTACGCTCGGGGTACCGCTGTTTCAAGAACAGGCAATGCGATTGGCTGTGGTCGCGGCTGGATTTACACCCGGCGAAGCTGACCAACTGCGGCGGGCAATGGGGGCATGGCGGCGACCTGGCGTGATCGAGAAATTTCATCAAAAATTGATCAAAGGAATGTTGGTGCGAGGCCTGAGTGTGGAATTTGCAGAACAAGTATTTACACAAATTCGAGGATTTGGGGAATACGGATTTCCCGAGTCACATGCGGCGAGTTTTGCATTGTTGGTGTACGTATCTGCGTGGTTTAAGTGCCATCATCCCGCGGTATTTACGGCAGCAGTTATTAATAGTCAACCAATGGGATTTTATAGTGTCAGCGATCTAGTGACTGACGCCCGGCGGCACGAAGTTGTTGTTTTACCGGTTGACGTCAATTTAAGCGATTGGGATTGTACGCTAGAAGAACGGGTCGTTGGTACGAACCAGTCGAACAAACAGTTGGCTTTGCGATTGGGAATGAAAGTCGTTCATGGTATTCGCAAAAGCGACGTAATGCGAATCTTGAAGAACCGTGGCGGGAAACTGTACGGGTCGGTGGAAGATTTACGACGACGTGGCCGTGCTAGCCGATCGTTTATTATGAAGTTGGCGGACGCGGATGCGTTTTCGAGCTTTCAACGAGATCGCCGGTCCGCGCTGTGGGAAGCTTTAGCCCAAGAACGCAGCATATGTGAGCAGCCATTATTTGATCTAATCAATGCCAGTGATGACGACGTTCCGGAATTGCCCGCGATGCAACCTGCAGAGCAAGTAGAGATGGATTATCGAACCGTCGGTCTTTCCCTTAAAGGTCATCCGTTGATGTTCTGGCGTAAACAGTTAAATGCAAAGTCGGTTGTTACGGCGAATCAGTTGGAAAATCTGGCCAATAATCGTTACGTGCGAATTGCTGGGATTGTATTGCTGCGTCAACGGCCATCTACTGCAAAGGGGATTACCTTTGTTACGCTTGAAGATGAAACGGGCACGATTAATCTTGTCCTAAAACAGTACATTTGGGAACGGTATTACAGCGTTGGTCGTCACAGTAACGCATGGCTAGTTCATGGGAAACTAGAAAGAAAAAGTTCAGTTATTCACGTCGTCGCCCACCGTTTGGAGGATCTCTCTGTTGCACTCGGTAAATACAAGCCGAAATCTCGCGACTTCCGCTGAGCGTGAATTATGTGTTTAAACCTACTGATTGCTTTTGTGGATTCGATGAAATTATCCCCGAATGTAAAAACTGGATTACCTTCGATAATCTCTAGCCACTATCGCATACCGTTCAACTTTTCGATGGCATCCTCGATTAGCTGGAGCTCGTCAAGCAAGAATTCTTGTTGCGAAAACAGCGCCTTAGCATTGTGCAGCATGTTGATAGCTTGTGGGTGATCGGAATTGGCAAGTTCTACGGCGGCGGTAACGATCCTATTGATCTCGTCACGATAATTGGCTCTTAATCGTGTCGTCATTTGGTCCATTTCAATCGATTCTAACTGGAAGTGTTTGAGTTGGAGTTTAGCGAAATCGACGCAGCGGACGGCATCTTTGTCAGCTTTGAAGACATCGTATGTGGCGATAAATGTTTCAAGTGTTACAACGCCCGCTTGTGGATCGTCGCTGGCAGTATTCAAAACTGAAAGCAACTGTAATTCTACCACTGACAACGCACCTGTATCCCTGGACAGTCTATCGATGTATTTTTGTAGATATCGTTCGGCAGCAAGCACGTCGTGTAATTGTTTGATTTCCTCATATTGATCATGGTCAGGAAAACGTCTGATGAACTCCTCCATCTCTGTATGCGCTTGTGCCCAATCTGAACCGGGGTTAATCCTCGCCTGCAAAATATGTTCTAGTAACTCGTCGGCGGTGGCTGCGCGGTTGATATAGTTGGTAAAGGCAAATATTCCGCCGATAACCGCCAAGAATCCTATCGCGATCAGAATGCTCGCAATCACTCCTCGCTTTTGGCTGTCTTGTTCTTGGGCGTGCGTTGGGTCGACGCGCGTGAAATGGTTGTGACTGTCGGGGTCAACGGTTGTCGTTGGTACATCTTCCGATTGAATATCTGCGAGTGACAAGTCGTCGGGCGCTGCTCCAGTCTGATAGGGGCCTTTCAGTGTGGGATGCAACAGGGTTGGCGAGTTGTCTTCGTCAATTTCACCGCGAGTGAATTCACCAGTCGGAGCATTATCGTCGCAGGTTATTCCAGCATTGGTGTTGCTAATATCGACAAGTGGATTGTTGGTTGTGGAAGGTAGTTTAGAATCTAACGCATGTTGCATGGCCTGTAGGCGGTGAATTATGGCCAGGGGTGTGGGCACTCGGTCATCCGGATTCTTGCTGAGCAATTGACGCACGAGATGATTGAGTTCACGGGGAATGTCCAGTCTTAAATCAAGCAGTGAAGGCGGTGGATCATGTTGCAGCCTATGAATAACTTGAGCGATAGAAGGACTAGAAAACGGTGGCTTTCCCGAGAGCAACGCGTACATAACGGCACCTAGTGAATACAGATCGCTGCGCACCGTGGGGCGTTGGCCTTCGGCTTGCTCGGGGGACATATAGTCTGCTGTCCCGACGACGGCATGATCGGCTGTAAGTTGCGTGGTACCGAAAAGTCGTGCGATCCCAAAGTCGACTAATTTCACGGATCCGGATGGGGAAACGATTAGGTTGGATGGTTTCAGATCACGGTGAATGACGCCGCGGTCATGCGCATGTTTTAATGCATGGCAAATTTCGATAGTGATGCGGACAACATCTCTCCAAGCAACTGGCCCTTCAGATTTGAGCGTTTCATAAAGGCTAGGCCCGTCTACTAGTTCCATGCTGTAGAAAAGCGTGCCTTCCTGCTCACCAAAACCGAATATTTCGACGATACCAGAATGATGTAGTTGTTTCAGAGTTTCAATTTCCAATGAAAATCGATTGCGGAAATTCTCATCATCTGCGAAACCGACCGATAGTATTTTTACGGCGACAACTTCATCGGTGTCTTCGTGATGTGCCGCATAAACAAACCCCATACCACCTCGGCCAATTTGCTTGTCGATGATGTAGGGACCAAGTTGTTTTAGCATGACTCGATAGGTTTGATGGAATAGTGTGGTCGTGGTGTGTTGAAATTCAATTTAACCAATTGTTCAACGGATATACCTGTAAATCGATTTCTACATCGGTGCGATTCGTTCAGACCCAACATCGGTCGTAAGCAGCACATGTGCATCAAAGCTCTTTGCGATAAGATCCGCTTTTACAGTAGCATACTCGGGATTGTTCCATAAGTCGTTAAATTCCCAGGGATCGTTTTCTAGATCATACAATTCCCCGAGTATGTGCCCATGATATACCGAAAGCTTGAATTGACGATTTCGGTACATCGTGGCAAAAGCGCCAGTTCCGCCAGTGAAAAATGGGTCCAATGCGTCGAAATATTCGCATCGCACAAAGTCTCGATGACTATCGTCGGCGTTTGAATTTGTTAAAAGTGGTATCAGCGAACGTCCTTGCATATAGTCGGGTTGCTCGATCCCCGCGAGTTCAATGATGGTTGAAGTTAAGTCGAGAAGTTCAACCAAAGCGTCCCTGCGGACATTTTGCAGTAACTTTGTGGGACAGGAAAAAATGAGTGGGACGCGGACAAGGCCCTCATAAAACCGACATCCCTTTTCTAGTAGTCCGTGGTCTCCAAGAGATTCGCCATGATCACTGGTGAAGATTACGACGGTATTGTCGAGTTGATTCGTGTC